>JAQXAR010000029.1 GCA_029252805.1 Rickettsiales bacterium | reverse complement strand
AAATAATATAAATAATATATTTTAGTAAGATAGTAGTAGTAATAGATACCCATGAATTACGGGGATTCTTTATCATAAGCGAGTTATACGCATAGATTTCCACAAGCAAAAGCAAGACTCACTCTAGTATTTTCTAGGGTTATTCTCTCTACCCCTATTTATCCTTTTAGCATGTGTATAAATGTCTAAGAAAAGCCCTTCAGTTTGTGGGAAACTCATCAAATCTTTTTACCCACCTATCCATCCATAGATTTCCCGACCATTTATGCTATGACTTATCCACAATGAAAGAATTACATATCCATCTCGTTTCAGATTCCACCGCAGGAACGGTCAGTGCGATTGCACGTGCCGTTGTAGCAGAATTTGACGAAGTAAATGGTCAAGAACATATTTGGGCATTATTACGTAGCGAAAAGCAATTGGAAAAGTTCGAGCAAGCGCTTATGGCAAGCCCTGGCCCTGTCTTTTATACTATGGTTGATGGTGAATTAAGCGAGAAATTACAACGAGTTTGTGCTCGCCTCAATCTACCTTGTATTAATCCATTAGAGCGTGCGTCCAACATACTTTCTGCTTATCTTCAGCAAAAGACTTCAGCCCGTCCGGGGAGTCGTCATGAGATGAATGATAATTATTTTAGTCGAATTGAAGCGATTGATTATACGCTTAGTCATGATGATGGAAAACGCCATTGGGAGCTCGCGTCTTCGGATATTGTTTTAGTGGGTCCTTCGCGAACTAGTAAGTCTCCTACGTGCGTTTATCTTGCCTATGGCGGTTTGAAAGCGGCAAATGTGCCCTATGTCTACGGCGTTGATCTACCGGAAGAGCTTTTTTCGGTAGAAGATCCTTTAGTGGTTGGGTTGATCATTCACCCCCGTCGTTTAATTGAAATTCGTCGAAGCCGCCTTGAATCTATCGGTCATGAAACTCTTGATAATTATGCTGATGATGAACGGGTAGAAGAAGAAATTAAAGCCGCTCGCCAAATTTATCGTCAAAACGGTTGGCCTGTGATTGATGTTTCCCAGCGTTCGGTAGAAGAAACAGCCGCCGCGATTCTCAATATTTATCATCGTCGTCGAGAAGAGGCGGAAAAAGAAGAGGCTTCATGAAACGTGCGGCCGTACTTGGCCATCCAATTGGCCACTCACTTTCCCCAAAACTCCATGGTTATTGGTTAAATAAACTAGCGATTGACGGAAGTTATGAAGCGATCGATACCTCACCTGAATTTCTTGGTGAGCGGCTAACCCAACTGATGGATCAAGGCTATCAGGGGGTAAATTTAACGGTACCACTAAAAGAGCATGTGATTACGTTATTAGATGAAACTTCTTCGCAAGCTCAGCATATAGGCGCGGTCAATACGGTGATTTTCAAGCACGGAAAGCTGTATGGCGATAATACCGATGCTTACGGCTTTATTGAAAATTTACGAAGTGGGGTAAAAGATCTTTCACCTTATTTATCTCATGCAGTGGTGTTGGGCGCTGGGGGTGCTGCCCGCGCTATCATTGCTGGATTGCTAGCAGAAGGAGTGGTACAAATTACCCTTCTTAACCGCACGCGAGAAAAAGCGGAAATTCTGGCAAAGATGCATCCTTCTATCCATGTTAAAAATTGGGAGAACCGCTCTGAAGCTTTATCTCAAGCGAGTTTAGTGGTAAATACGACAAGCCTTGGCATGAAGAATCAACCGGCATTAGAACTTAGTTTAGAGTTTTTACCTAAGACTGCTTTGGTTACAGATATTGTCTATAATCCACTAGAAACGGCGCTATTGAAGCAAGCTAATGAACGAGGAAACTCTACAGTTGATGGGTTAGGGATGCTTATTTACCAAGCCGTTCCCGCTTTTGAAGCATTCTTTGGAATGAAGCCAACCATGGATGAAAAAATACGGATGGGCCTTTTATGACCCTTATTATCGGACTTACTGGATCTATTGCGATGGGAAAAACGACGGTCGCAACGCAGTTGGCTGAGTTGGGAGCACGGGTGAGTGATGCGGATGCAGTGGTGCATCAGTTATTGGCTGAGGATAAAGAACTGATCTTGCATATTGCGAAAATCTTCCCAAATACGGTGGAAGAGGGAAGGGTGAATCGTAAAAGTTTAGGCGTGGAGGTTTTTGCGGATGAAGCAAAACTTACAGCGCTAGAAAAGCTTCTCCATCCGAAAGTACGTACGGAAAATGTAGCATTGATCAAGCAAGCTAAAACTGAAGGCTGGCCACTATTAGTGCTTGAAATCCCGCTGTTATTTGAAACCGGTGCGCAGGTGATTTGCGACAAGGTCATTGTTGTGAGCTGTTCGCCCGAGATGCAACGCGCCCGAGCGATGGCGCGTGAATGGATGACAGAGGATAAGTTCCAGAAAATCCTAGCACGTCAAATGCCAGATGCCGAAAAACGTAAACGTGCAGATGAAGTGATTGATACCTCTAATGGGTTGGAATCGAGTAAAACTCAGCTAGAGGCTTTCATCTCTAAATTATAATATTCATCGAGAATATTAGCATAGCGAACTTGTGCCGTTTTGAGTTTTTCGATTGGCGCTTCGGTAATGTCGAGCGCTAGTAATTTATCGTTAATTTTGGCTGCATAGCGATAGTCTTTATAGGGAAATACGCTTCCATAGCCTATCTTCTTGATACGGCGGGCAATGGCACCAATATCAAAACTAACCGGATAAATGCCAAAATGCAGTATCTCCGATAAGGTATAGTTAAAAGTCTCAGGCCATGTGGCGGGCAGAAAGACGATATCAAACGCGCCGTCTTTGAGCATTTGCGGTAATTCGGCAGGTTTATAGGGGCCGGTCACAGTCATGTATTTGTTTAATTGCCAATCAATATCGCTAAAACCGATAAGGGTGAATTCAATATCGAGTCCGCGCTTTTTGGCATCCTCGGCGCATTCTTTAAGCACCATTGAACCTTTATGCGGCGCAATTCCGCCGAGTGTCAGTACGCGTAATTTCTTGCCTGGTTTGCGGGTGAGTGGCGTAATTTCGGCCTCATCCCAATGCGGGCGATTGAAAATCGTTGAATCAGGGAGATAGCGCTCCAGCCTGTCTTTCACATCTAAATCAGGCGTGTAAACATGGCGGGCTGCGCTTAAGAATTCGGCATAATCGGCGCGCCATTTTTCGACATCTACATTCTTCCCAACGGCGGAGCCATAAGTTTTTACACAGCCGCTGCAATGTTTCACATCTGGCTCGCCGCAATAACCCCGCACGGCATCGCTATAAAGCGTATAGCGTGGGCAGATGCTTAAGTAATCATGCGCGGTAAAATCGTAGGGCACTTCTAAACGCTCGGCGAAAGAACGTATCTGATCCATGAATCCTTCGGTAAAATCAACCAAATGATGAATGTGAATTAGGCGAGTATCAAAAAGCTCTAACTGCTGTAGGAGAAGTTCGAACTCAGTCTCGAGATGGTAAATGAGCCCCCCGCTCTCTATCTCGGTATCATCGTAAGGTAGCAACCGCACCCATTCGGAGCCTAAGCTTCGCAGCGCCCAGACTTGTGTATTTTCCGCCTCAAGCTTTTCGCCGAGCTGTTTGACATGATGTTCTGTGCCGCCGCCAAGACTATGGCTGACCATAAGAATGCCGGGTGCTCGACTCTCGAACAGAGTGTTCTTTAGGGCATCGGCACGTTTCTGCGGGAGATCCATTTTGCGAAGCTCTTTATCGGCAATCGTAATATTTTGCAGACTCCAAAGCTGATAGGCGGGCAAATGGCGAAAAAGAGACGGAAAAGAGAGGAAGCAGAATCGTTGAATTTTTCGCTTATGCAGGGCGCTAATCGGTGAGGCCCGCAAGACGTGGCGTGCGCACTCAACCAATTGTTGCTTCATTAGGCTGCTTTCTTTCCGTTGGCGAGGCCGAAAACAAGGCCGGATAATTTAAGCACTCCGCGTTTTTGCCAACTTTTTAGGCGTGCGGTACGAGTAACATAGCCTTCAAATTCAAATCGTGTATCTCGCAAAAATTGACGGAAGGGGCGCACCGCTTCGCCGATGGGTGGAGCGTAATCGAATAACCCTTCATTTTTCAACCAATCCGCGTAGCACATTTTATGTTTGCCCTGCGCGGCGGTGGAGAAAGGTTGCGGGAAGGAGTCTCGCAAATCTTGGCGAGTGCGGTAAAGTGCGCGGTGATGTGCTTGCACTGAGCGACCATCATCATAAGAACCATAGGCCCAAGCCACCGCTTCGAGCATTTCTTCGGAATATTTATCACAGGCAGCGACATACCAGTGGCTGAGCTCCAGTGCGGCGGGCATATCTTTGCCATATTTATCACGCATGAGGATGTGAGCGCCACTATCGAAACCGGTGAAATGATGGAAAAGGAAAGGCTCGCCATTAACGGTGATGCCATCTTTCAATGTGCCCTCTAGTTTGCGTTGGGCATAATTCCATGTTGCGACATTGCAGCCCGGATGTTTTAGCAGATGTACATTATCGAAAAAGACTGGAACCAGGTCATTCCATTTTTGATCGGTGAAATTACCGCCGGCAATATCGTCAAAGCAGCGGAAGTAGCAGCGTTCCGCCCACCAATCGGCATAGGCGCGGCCCGTTTCATCGTTTTTCACGGCCACAAAGCCGAAATTATAAAGGCCGTGTTTCAGTGAGTTGAGCTCATTATCTTTAATGGCTTCGGTCGTCGCTTCAGGCTCATTAATATGCGGTGTCAGTAAGACACTGCCTTTTTTGAATCCGTCAAAGATCGGTTCTAGCGTGGTGAAGATCGCAATATCGGGATCGAAATAGATGACCTCATCATAGCCTTGCTCTAGCAAATGGCGCAGCATGAAGGGCTTTACGGCAGTGCAGGCCTCAACAATGCGATGGCCGAAAATCCAGCGATCAAAATTTTCAATGTCCAAATCTTTGGCGGCAACGAGCGTGTCGAACGCCTCATTTTCGAGTGAGAGGTTTTGTGGTGGTGTATCTGCCAATAGCACAAATACATCAATTTCAGGATGGAACTGCTTGACGCTCTCTGCCAAAACTCGCGCTTTGGGAATGTAGTTTGTCGCACAACTTGTAAATATCGCTCTTTTTGTCATGGCGCGATTTTTAACCTTTATCATCCTGTTTTGCCAGCTTTTTCCCACCGCTAATGGCACCCTTTAATTTACGCATCGGTTCAGTTGCCTTCCAGCTGCTGGATTCATAAATAGCTTCAAGCTGATTTTTTAGCATGGTTTCGCGACGTGTTGCTTGCGCTTCGCAGCGTGTTGCTTCGGTTTCGACTTCTTTTAGGTGCTGCTGAAGTGTTTGAAATTGCTGCTCTAAATCGTGCGTACGGTGCTTGAACTCTGCCGCTTCTTTGAGTGCCTCAGCAAGGCTCTGCTCTAAATCTTGATTCTCGAAACGTGCCTCACGCAAGAGCGGCGAGATGGGGGCAGTCTGGTTTTTCCAGTTTTTAAGTAACCGCTTTAGTTTTGTTGGGCTGGGGTTTTGTAGGAGGTCCAAGCAAGTATCGTAAGGTGAGCCTAGGCCCGCGGGCACTTGCTTATGGTTGCGTAATTCAGGCGATAGAAAGCGGTTAATCTCCTCTGCGGCATGCGTGAGGGAGGTCGGCCAATCCAGATTTAGTTCGCTAGCAGCTCGCGTCATGGTCCCTTGCCAGTCCTCTAATAATTCATCGTAGGATAGAATCGTTTGTGGATGCCCTTGAGCAGCTAAAAGTGCTTCAAGTGTGTAACTTAGCCAGCAAAGCAGGGCGGAGGCCTGGTCCATACCATCACGTTTATGTAAGGAAGCAGCCACTTCTAGTGGATGACGATAGGCGATGATAAAGTGAGGCTCGATCTCGCGATCTTCCAATAAAGGTATCCAAAGCGGCATCAGGCGACATTGGCGCGGGTCTTTGATGGCCCAAAGCGGGCTTTCAGAAAAATCATTATCAAGGATTTCGGCAAGCGCGGTGCGAGCAGTATCAGCGGCCTCGGTTTCCAGCCATCCGTCTGGTAGCGGCAGTCCATCATACCAGTTTAGGCCAAGTTCAGTCAGTAACTGTTCGTGAATTTGTACGATCAGCTCATGTTCGAAGAAGCCTTTTTGGTTATCCTCTGCGGCGGCCATCAGGTCATTGCCAAGGTCAGCGCCTAACAAATTGACCACGCGAGCGAGCGCGGAAGTGCCACTGCGATGCATACCAAGAATAAAAATTGCATGATTCATGGGGCCATTAGTAATTACTAATTGGGAATAGGTCACTTAAAACTTCACTCCTTGCCCATTAACGCTTACTAATTAGCGCATGCGCGAAATAGCTTTAGATACGGAAACGACCGGCTTTCACCATAAAGGCGATGATCGGATGGTCGAAATTGGCTGTGTGGAGATGCATACGCGGATTCGTACCGGTAAATCGTACCACGTTTATTTAAACCCGCAGCGCGATATGCCGGCGCAGGCTCAGAAGATTCACGGCCTTTCTGCGGAGTTTCTATCGGATAAGCCGCTCTTTGCAGATGTTGCGGATGAGTTTTTGGAGTTTTTAGGCGACAGCCCGCTCGTGATTCATAATGCGGCCTTTGATATGGGCTTTATTAATGCGGAATTAAAACGGATTGCGCGGCCAGCTTTACCAATGGATCGCGCGATTGATACAGTGGTGATGGCGCGCGAACGTTTCCCGGGCTCTCCGGCTAATCTCGACGCACTTTGTCGTCGTTTTGAGATTGATTTGTCCGTGCGGACGCTGCACGGAGCCTTGCTTGATGCGGAGTTGCTGGCTGACGTTTATTTGGAATTGATGGGCGGCCGCCAAAGTGCGCTGCTGTTAGATGCAGATACTGGCGAGCAGAATGCAGAACGTATTGCAGTAGAGTTCGCCAAAAGGAAATTCCCCGTGGCAGAAGCAGAACTTCAAGCGCACGAGGAATTTTTGTCTCAAATAGATGAGCCTCTTTGGAAGAAGCTAGCCTAGCTTGCTTCTGCTTTGGCCTTGGCTTGATCTTCTTGAACGCGCTTAACGAAGAGTGCGTGGAAATCGATCGGTTCTAGCATGAGAGGTGGGAAGCCACCATCACGTGTGACATCAGCAAGCACGCGGCGTGCGAATGGGAAGAGAATGAACGGGCAATCAATGAAGAGCATTGGTTGAATACGATCTTCCGGTGCATTCTCCATTTGGAATACGCCGCCATAAGCAAGCTCAGTGACGAAGATCGTTTCCTCCTTGCTGGCGGCTCTGACGGAGATTTTCAACGTCATTTCATACAGATCGTCGCCTACCTTGGTGCCTTCTAAATCAACATTCACATCCATTAGGGGTGCTTCTTTGAGCTGATTAATCGTGAAAGGGCCTTTGGGCGCCTCAAAAGAGAGATCTTTAATATATTGGCCACGGATGGTTAGTTGTGGGTTAGGGGTTGCATCGGTCATAAGAAGTCCTATCTATCAGTTATTCATCTGGAGCTAAGCTAGTGCGCGGAGGCGTTGCTTTCAAGGTTTCGTTTCACTCGGACATTAAACTAAGGTAGACTGGCACTATGGATACGTTTCAATTTGCAGATATTATTATTCTGGCTTTAATCGCGGGCTTTATTGCTCTGCGCCTTCGTAACACGCTGGGTAAAGATGTGGGGCATCGCCCTGACACGACCAATTTGCGCCGTCAAATGGGCAAAGAATTGGAAGAACGTGTAATTTCTATGCCGGGCGCAAAAGTTGCGGTTGAATCGAAGGAAGAAGAAAAACTCGATAAAGCATTTGAGGCCCTTGAAGGCCCCGCAAAAGCGAAGGTCGAAAAAGTAAAACAAAAAGACGCGAGTCTGGATATCACAGAATTTCTAGAAGGTTCCAAAGGCGCCTTTGAATGGGTGATGAAAGCCTTTAACGATGGCGATAAGTCAACACTCAAGCAGCTTCTGTCAAAAGAAGTATACAAAGAATTTGAAGAGGCGATGATTGATCGCGAGAGTAGTGCCGCAAAAGCAGATGCGACTCTGGTTTCGATTGAAGAGGCTGAACTTGTGGATGCGGAAATTAAAGGCAGCAAGGTTCACATGACCATGAAATTTGTTTCCGATCAAATTCATGTTGTTCGTAATGAAGAGGGAGAGCTTATCTCCGGTGATGCCTCTGAGATTACCCGTGTTGAAGATGAGTGGGTATTTGAGCGAGGGCTCACGTCACGCGATCCGAATTGGACGATTATCGACACGTAAGTTTGCCGCATGCTGGTGAATTTCTAAAGACCTGCTATATTGCTCTGCATGAGCAGGATTATTGTATTTATTTTGATGGGTTTGGTGCTGTCGGGGTTTAAAGATTTCCCGAATTGGAGCCAAGTGGATGTTGAGCCCGCTTATGCGGCGCTGGCTAAAGCCTGTATTCATCATAAGCCGACCCGACAAGATAAAGCGTTTTGCATACAATTTTGGCAAAAGAAGCTTGTGTCCGCACAAGAGAAACGCGTGTTCTTTGAGAAACGCTATATTCCGAAACTACTGACAGAGAATGGTTTGCTCACCGCTTACTACCTGCCTTTATTAAAGGGCTCGTTAGAGAAAAGTGCAGAGTACTCGCATCCGGTTTGGGGTGTGCCAAAAGGAATGCAGAAGCCCTATTTCACCCGCCAGCAGATTGATCAAGGTGCGTTGGCAGGAAAAGAGACGCCAGTGCTTTGGGTGAAAGACCGGGTCGATCTGTTTTTCCTCCATATTCAAGGCTCAGGGCGTGTTGAACTGCCAGATGGTAAAGTCGTGGGGCTTGGTTTCGCAGATAAGAATGGCCAGAAATACCAGTCTATCGGCAAGAAAATGATCAACGAGCAGCTGCTAACGGGTGAGGCTATGTCGATGCAGGGTATCAAAAAGTGGCTCCGCGCGAATCCAAAACAAGCGGATCGAATTTTGTGGCATAATCCATCGTATGTTTTCTTTGCCCTGCAGGAGGCGCCAGCGGCGATTGGCGGACAAAATGTACCTCTGACCCCACGCGGCTCAATCGCGGTGGATCCCAAAGAGATACCGTATGGTACGCCGGTATTGATCGAAACGACCTTGCCGGATGAGAAAGATCCGAGTTATTTGCTAACAATTGCCCAAGATACGGGCAGTGCCATTAAAACCGAACGCCGTGCCGATTGGTTCCTTGGTGCAGGCGCTGGGATTGGTGAACTCGCCGGTAGATTAAAACAAAAAGCCCGCTTTACCATTCTGAAACGTAAAGGCACCGTGAATGAATAAGCGGACCCTCACCCCAGAAGAGAAACGTCTTTGGCACCATTTTACGCAAGATATTCAACCTGTGAGTACACGGGATGCAAATATTGCTATGAACGAGGGTGAGTCGATAACTCCACCGCTTATTATGAGACCGGATATGTCAATATTTCGCCCGGCTTTACCAACGGATTTACAGCCGGATGATATGGCGGGCATTCATAAGCGGATGGCACAGCGCTTGCGACGCGGGCAGGAAATACCCGAGGGCACGTTGGATTTACACGGCGATACGCAAATGCAAGCATCGCATCATTTCCAACAATTTATTCACGAATCTTCGCATGCTGGCTTACGTGTGGTGCGCGTCATTACGGGCTATGGTAAAATGACAGGCAAGGGCGTGCTAAAAGCGGCTTTACCGCGCTGGGTAAATTTTCCAGAGAATCGCCGACTCATCCTAAGTTACCATCAGGCCCGCCCGGAAGAAGGCGGCTCTGGCGCATGGGTTATCTTACTCAAACGCAAGGAGCGGCTATGAGCGCGCTGCCTAAGGCCCATATTCTTGTCGTCGATGATGATGATCGTTTGCGTAAGCTGCTGGAGCGTTATCTGAAAGAGCAGGGTTATGCGGTCAGTGCAGCGGCGGATACGAGTCAGGCGCGTGAATTATTAGCGCTGCTAAAGCCCGATTTAATGGTGCTAGATGTGATGATGCCGGGTCAAACGGGACTTGAGTTTGCCTATGAACTTGAAGCTAAGGGTACCGGGAGCACGCCGCCGATTCTAATGCTCACGGCGATGGACGCGGCAGATGATCGTATCGCCGGGTTGGAATCGGGTGTCGAAGATTATCTAACCAAGCCGTTTGAGCCGCGCGAGCTATTGTTGCGTTTAGGCAATATTCTAAAACGAACCCAGTCGAAAGAGGAGGCGCCGATGGGTCTTACTTTTGGTGATTTTCAATTTGACCGAATGGCGCAAAAGTTGCTGCATAAAACCCAAGGCGATATTTCTCTCACAACGGCAGAGCGGGAAATATTAACGGCTCTCGCGGAAAGCTCAAATCAACCTCTCTCGCGTGAAATTCTTGCTAAAAAGCTCGATGGAGGTGAAAACTTACGTCATGTGGATGTGCAAATGGGGCGCCTGCGTAAGAAGTTAGGCGATGCGAGCCATATTCAAACGGTGCGCGGCAAAGGCTATAAGCTAGTGGTGGGTGCGTAATGCATGGCATTGCCTTATTTTTTCGCCGTCTAGCGCCTAAGACGCTTTTTGCGCGGGCGTTGCTCATATTGGTTTTGCCGATCTTATTGGTGCAAATGATCGCGGTCTATATTTTCTATGATAAGCACTGGGCAAGCGTTACACGCCAACTTTCTTCCTCCCTTGCAGGCGAAGTGACTTGGTTGATTGAGCATTGGGAATATTCGAACAATGATGCAGAACGCCGCAAGTGGTTGGCGTTGCAAGCGGAGCGTAATTATGGGTTCCACGTTGCCATGTTACCGCCAATGCATAGCGCCACCAGCTCATTGGCTGAGAAAGTACATTTTCCTGTATTTGAAGCACAATTAGCCAGTCGGATTAACCGCCCCTTTGCCCTGCGCTATGTAGAAAAAACCGGGAAACTCAATATTTTAGTGCCGATCCATGGCGCAATGTTGCGGATTGAAGCGCCCAAGAAACGACTGGCAAGTTCGACCACTCTTATCTTTATCGGTTGGATGGTAGGCTCATCGATCCTTTTGGTTTTGGTGGCGATATTGTTCTTACGTAATCAAATTCGTCCGATTGTTCAGCTATCTTCCGCCGCAGAGAGCTTTGGGCGCGGGCAGGAAGTGGAGGGGTTCCGACCCTCTGGCGCGCAAGAAGTGCGTCAAGCCGCGCAGGCTTTTATCGAAATGCGTGGCCGTATTCGTCGCCAGGTGGAAAGTCGTACGGCAATGCTGGCCGGCATCAGCCATGATCTGCGCACACCGCTGACCCGCATGCGGCTAGAGTTGGAGATGCTGGGTGGCAAGCAAGGGCTGGAAGAATTGCGTGATGATGTTGACGAAATGCAAAAGATGGTCGAATCCTATCTTGCTTTTGCCAGTGGCGAGGGCAGTGAAGAGGCAAGTAAAATTTCGATCGGCCAATTGCTGAGCCGCGCGGTAGAGCCCTATCAACGCCGTAAATCGGATGTGAATCTGGGGGATGTCCCTGATCGCTCGATTGCGGTGAAAACTCAAGCCATGCTGCGCGTGATTCGTAATTTGATCGATAATGCTCTGCGCTATGGCGATCATTGTTGGATCAGTGTGAAGCTTCACCGAAAGAAATGCCTAATTATCATTGATGATGATGGGCCGGGTATTGCGCAGAAAGACCGTGAATCTGTCTTTCGCGCCTTTAAGCGGCTGGAAGAATCGCGAAATTCGGAAACCGGTGGCGCCGGGCTTGGCCTAACCATCGTGCGCGATATCGTCCATGCGCATGGCGGCGATGTAAGTCTAGAGAAGTCACCGCAGGGCGAAGGTTTGCGGGTGATAATCAGCTTGCCACTTTAGACGAATGTGCGCTTGTTAAGCGTGGGTGTATCCTATTATCCTGAATGGGTTAGATAAAGATTCTTAAAAGGGCAATCCTGCACTCCCACAAGCGCCGGGAGGCTTTACCCTATTTACAACATTCGAACGAGTATTCCCAGATTGCCTAACCATGGTCTTTTATTCCCCGATCCTCCCGACTTTAAGCGAGTGACCGCCAGTGAGAGCCTCTCACTGGTGGCCGGGGTGTTCAAAAACTACCAACAGATAGCCGCGACGCCTTTAGCCGAAGCTTATACATAACGCCACCACCCCGACCCTAGGAACGAGGAGATAGTGTAGCTAACGATTGCTGTCACACAATCGCTGTTGGAGAGGTTTTGAGGCCCAGAAGTATCTGAGTTAGATACTCTGGGGTGAATAAATACAATCTAGGCGGGTAAGTCAAGGGAGGAAATGGAAGGCGGGTTTCGGGCGCCAAGCGGTTAAAAAAAGGGGAGAAAGCAAATGCCCTCCCCCCCTCTTTTAACGATAGGTAAAAAATTACGCTGCTTTTTTAGCGAGATTCTTTGCGTCTTCAACGCTTTCATTGAAGTGCTTATTCATGGTCTCAAGCGCTTTAAGCTGCGACTTTGTCGCCAATTCCGTCAATTCTTTGACTTGCTTGGTGCAAGTGGCAACGGTCTTTTTCGCTAGCTCACCTTGTTTCGCCGCTTTTTCTTCAGGCGCTGTAGCGCTGAAAACGTCGCGTGAAGCGCTCATCGCTGCTTCTGTATTCGCTTGTGCAAATGCAGCACTCTTTTTTGTGAATTCTTGAGTCGCGTCGCCAAATGCTTGCGAGATTGCAGTGAAGTTTTCAACATTCTTCTTTTGCAAAGCAACCAAAGCGCTCGTGTCAATCTGTGGTGCTTTAAAAGACTGGAAGCCTTTCATGAATTGATCAAACATATTTATCTCCTAATGTGTGTTTATGCCCCATTTTATCCATGTTGCAGTGCACAAGTCAAGGGTTTTGTGCAACGCACCATTTTGCAAAAGAGATTGCCTCTGGCTGGGGATAAGTTACAACGGAAATTATGAGTGATATTGAAGAGAAAAAGCGGCGTGCGACCGATTGGTTTCGTGATTTGCGAGATCAGATTTGCAATGAATTTCAGTCTATTGAGGTTGAGTTAGGCAGTGAGTCTCGTTTTGAACGTAAGGTTTGGAACAAAGAGTCGGGTGAATTAACGCAAGGCGGCGGTGAAATATCACTCATGCGCGGTGAAGTGTTTGAGAAAGTCGGCGTTAATATTTCCATCGTGCATGGCGAGTTCTCAAAAGAATTCCGTAAAGAAATGCCCGGAGGGTCAGAAGATCCTCGCTTTTGGGCGGCGGGAATCTCGCTTGTCGCACATATGACTAACCCAAAAGTGCCAGCGGTTCATATGAATACGCGTATGATTATTACCGGCGAGAGCAACGTATGGTTTGGCGGGGGCGGCGATTTAACGCCCATGTTGCCCAATGCTGAAGATGAAACAGATTTTCATGCGGCATTCAAAGAATGTTGTGACCGCCATGGCGATAAATATGATGAATATAGAAAAGGGTGTGATGAGTATTTTTACCTCCCCCACCGTAAAGAAGCGCGCGGTATTGGAGGCATTTTTTATGATTATCTCAAAGATGATTGGGAAAAGGACTTTGCTTTCACAAAAGATGTAGGACGTAGTTTTAACCAAATCTACCCAACACTGGTACGTCGGCATATGCAGGATAAATTTACGCCACAAAATCGTGAAACTCAGCTGCATAAGCGCGGACGCTATGTGGAGTTTAATCTGTTGCATGATCGGGGAACGCGTTTTGGCATTATGACGGGTGGTAATACGGAGGCGATTTTGATGTCACTCCCACCAGAGGTGAAGTGGTAGGCTAAGCTTCGTTAAAGCTATCGCCTTCAAGCGTGAGTAATTTGCCATCTTCAATGCGGAAATACCAACCGTGAAGATTTAAAGTGCCCTGTTCAATGCGGGATTTAATCCAAGGAAAGCTTTCTAAGTTTCCAAGTGAGACCTTGATCGCGCCTTGCTCACACTCATGCTGAGCATCGCATTTGGCTGTCTTGGCAAGCTGCATCCACGGGGCGATAAAGCTGAAATCTTCTCCCGGCGGCGGCTCAATGCCTTCACGCAGTGCTTTAATACCACCGCAGCCGCTATGGCCCATTACGACAATATGTTTCACTTCCAAATGACAAACGCCAAACTCAAGCGCTGCGCTTACGCCGTGCAAACTGTCTTTATCGGGCTGATAAGGTGGCACTAAATTGGCTACATTGCGTATGATAAACACATCGCCTGGGTTCGCCTTAGTCAGCGTGACAGGGCTTATACGGGAATCTGAGCAACTGATAATAAGCGTCTTGGGTGATTGGCCTTTGCTTAACTCATCAAAAAGCTTTCCCCCGTTAGCGGTCTGCTCATCATAAAATTCTTGATAGCCTTCGAGCAGTTTTTTAACTTCAGCCATTAATAGCCTCCACCTGATGTTTCATATTCACTGATAGAAGTTTCATCCGCGACATGAGGGTTAACGAGAAAGTCATAAAATACACTTATCATGCATTCTGTATGGCGATTTTGGCGCATAGTGTAAATGGTTTTTGAGGTTTTTCATCATCACGAATTGTCCAAGATTGAAGCAGAGCCTGCAAAAGGGTATAATAAGGTCAAAGGCAAATAAATAGCCCACGCACTATTGTACTGCAAGGAGAGGCGAGCAAAGCAAACTCGTCATAAGCCGTAAAGGGTGCGCATCACGCTGTTTTTAATAAAAGAAGAAAGAATCTATGACGAAGAAAGAACCTGAATTGCCCCTTCCCTCTCCGCCAACCGAGGCAGAAGTACGCGCATGGTTATTAGAACATCCGGATTTTTTAGCAGAGAATTCCGATATTCTCACACATCTCACACCGCCGGAAGCACAGCAGGGAGAGAATGTTGAGGATTTCCAGGCGCATATGTTGCATCGTCTGCAATCGCGTCAACGCGAGTTGAAGGATGATCTCGAAGAGCTGATTGGTGTTACCCGCGATAATATCAGCACTCAAGCACAGGTAAACTTGGCCATTACGGCATTGGTGAAAGCCGAATCATTAGAGCAGTTGCTGCAAACGGTGACAGAAGAACTTCCCACAATTTTCAATGTAGATACGGTGAGGCTTGCGGTTGAAACGCCCTTGGCGGATCAATATGAAACACAATTTTCGGAGGCGAGCTATAGCGGCATTGGGGTCTTAATGCCCGGCGGAGTCGATGCGGCTATTGGGCAAGATCAAAATAGTTTTGCCATTCTGGATACGCGCGAAATTTTTCCCCAAGGCACCAAAGCGGTGTTTGAGGCGTGCGAAGGCCTGGTTCGGTCCTGTATTCTATTGCGCATGGATTTACCGCATAACCAGCGTCAAGGCGTGCTTGGTTTTGGGGTGCGTTATGCGGGGCGTTTCCATTCGGGCCAGTCGGATGAGCTGTTACAATTTCTTGCAAAGATCGTCTCATTGCGCTTGGAGCCTCTATTTCGTCGTGAGGGATTAGATGAGTTTTAGCGATGTCGCTTATTCAGAAATATCTTGATCATTTAACCACTCAGCGCGGTTATTCGCAGCATACGGTGATCGCTTATGAGAATGACCTTCTGCATTTTTCAGGCTTTTTGGGAGAGCCCCCGACCCGTGCAAGTTTAAAAGAAATTACCCTCTCTGACTTACGCAAATGGTTGGCCGAGCGGATGCAGGAACAGAAATCCCCGCGCAGCAATGCTCGCGCCATTAGCGCGTTGCGAGGGTTTTATAAATGGTCGAAGGTGGAAAATACCGCGATCGTGCGTTTGCGGAGTCCGAAAAAGCCGAAGCCTTTGCCAAAGCCGGTCAGCGCCATTCAGTCTTTAAAGGCATTGCAGGAAATTGGTGAGTTACAGGCTGAGCCATGGTTAAGCCTGCGTGACGAGGCTTTATTGGCCTTACTTTACGGATGTGGATTACGCATTAGCGAAGCACTGGGATTAAAAAGAGGCGAAGTGGCGCCGGATGCCGAATGGCTGCGTGTGGAAGGAAAGGGCAAGAAGGAACGGCTAGTGCCGTTATTGCCCGTGGTGCGCGAGGCGCTGGTGGCCTATGAGGTGCTAATTCCTTACGCCGCAGATAAAGACTCACCCTTGTTCTTAGGCAAACAAGGTAAACCGCTTAATGCGCCCGTTTTCAGACGACAATTGCAAAAGTTACGCGCGCAAATAGGCCTGCCCGAAAGTGCCACACCGCATGCATTCCGCCATAGTTTCGCGACCCATTTGCTGGCTGAGGGTGCCGATTTACGAAGCATTCAGGAGCTGCTGGGCCATGCAAGCCTAGCCGCCACCCAACATTACACCGCCGTCGACACCGCCCACCTCCTAGAAGGCTACCGCAACGCCTTCGCCAAAATCTAGACAAAGAAAAAGGCCGCCACCAGCATGTATAAAATATACATGCCGGCGCGACCTTTAACTTCTCCAGAATCATCCTTCAGGTCGGAAAATTCTTGTTACTGCATCTCCAACTCTCGCCACGTTTTACTACTATTGATTTGTAAGTACCAACGTGTGGTGTCGGTACCAATAATCAATAGAATAGGTTGTGTCAGATGCGTGTCAAACGCAATGGGATCATAGTCGCTGATCCCATCGGGTGCGTAAAAGCCAGTTTTACCTGACTGCGTAACTCCCAAAAGCGTCTCCTCAGCAATTGTGTTTCCGCTAAGGCTGACGCTCGTTTGTACTAAAGGTGCAGTATACGGATGATAGACATCTGCCGTAAAATCTGCTGTAAAGTTTAAGTCAGTCCAATGGACTCCGGCTACTTTTCCAGCCATCAGGATCCATTCCCGGTTGGCTGTGAAATTAAAGGAACATTGGTTGGTAATCTCAGTTGGCATCCAAGGAGAGAACGTTAAAGTATGGGGCTGACACCTAATAATATTCTTTGAGCAACTTTTTCAGGTCTGCCAGTAAGTCACTTGGTGTGCCCATATTAAACCTCCACTCACATTCTTTCAAGAACAGATTAAAATGCTC
>JAQXAR010000028.1 GCA_029252805.1 Rickettsiales bacterium | reverse complement strand
GAGCATTTTAATCTGTTCTTGAAAGAATGTGAGTGGAGGTTTAATATGGGCACACCAAGTGACTTACTGGCAGACCTGAAAAAGTTGCTCAAAGAATATTATTAGGTGTCAGCCCCATTATTTTTGTTGCTTGTGGAAAACGTGTTTTTCTTTCTGCGAAAGGGTCTGTGAGCTCGAGGCTGGTTTTAAGGTTTTGAGCTATGTCTAACAATGTGTTGTGATTATCGACTGGAGTGTTAAGAGCTTCTGCACCATTTTCCTGAACGAAATTTGTGATTCTGCGTGCAAATTCTGCGTCTTTACTTGGTGGTTTAGAAAGCAGCGCCAGAATTGAGAACCCTTTTCCCCAATGATCTGTTTGCATATCAATGGCGAGGCTCTGTAATTCCTTCTGAACTTTATCTACCATAATTTGATACTCCTGTTATATGCACCTAGTATAATAAAGAATTGTTACGGTTTAATGAATGTTCGGTAAAAACTCCATACGCCCGCCTGAAAAGGGAGATGGCTCGACGCTGCTGGTGCAGGAGATATTTCCGACCGTGCAGGGTGAGGGGCCGCATACGGGCGAGTCTAGCGTGTTTGTGCGGTTAGGCGGCTGTAACCTCGCGTGCGATTTTTGTGATACGGAATTTGAGAGTTTTAGCGAGATTGCGATTGATGAGATTGTCGATTGTGTTGAGGATTTTGCAGAAGATGGTCGTAAACTCGTGGTGATCACGGGTGGCGAGCCATTGCGGCAGAACATTATTGCGCTGTGTGAGCTATTGTTGGAAGAAGGCTTTGCGCCGCAAATTGAAACGAATGGCACGCTCTGGCGTGACCTGCCTGCAGGGGTGGAGGTGATTTGCTCACCCAAAGCCACGAATGGGCAGTATCACGCGCTTCGTCCGGATATTATCCCGCGTATTACGGCGGTGAAATTCATTATCTCAAAGTCGCATGAGCCTTATACTGCTGTGCCTGAGATTGCCGCAGGTTTGCCTATCTGGCTGCAGCCGATGGATGAATATGATGAACATAAAAATAAAGCCAATTTAGACTATGCAATGGAATTGGCAGAGGCTGGTGGCTATAAGGTTTCCATACAGACGCATAAAATTGCAGGAATAGATTGATGGAAAAAGCAGTACTTTTACTTTCGGGCGGGCTCGATTCGGCAACGGTGGGCGCCATGGCCAAGGCAGGTGATTATGATCTTTATGCGATCTCCTTTCGCTACGGTCAACGCCATGAAGTGGAGCTTGAGGCGGCGGCACGTGTGGCGAAGAGCTTAGGCGTCGTTGAGCATAAAATCGCCGATATTGACTTGCGTTTATTTGGCGGCTCGGCGCTGACGGATGATATTGCTGTGCCGAAAGGCCGTGATGAAGCGACGATGGCGGCGGATATCCCGGTGACTTATGTGCCTGCGCGCAATACGATTTTTCTGTCTTTTGCGCTGGCTTATGCCGAGGTATTGAACGCGCGTGATATCTTTATCGGTGTGAATGCGGTGGATTATTCGGGCTACCCGGATTGTCGTCCGGAATTTATTGCGAGTTTTGAACAAACGGCGAATTTAGCTACCGCGTATGGCGTGAGTGGCGGTGATAAGATCACTATCCACAGCCCTCTCATTGAAATGACGAAGGCCGATATTATTAAAGCAGGCACAGAATTGGGCGTTGATTATGGCCAAACGCTGAGCTGCTATGATCCGACGCCTGCGGGCGCGGCTTGTGGTCATTGCGATAGCTGCGCTTTGCGCGCTAAAGGTTTTGCGGATGCAGGGGGGGTGGATCCGACGGTCTATTTATAACGTGCTTCATTTTGTGGCTTGTAAAGCGAGAGCCCAAAAGTCAGTTTGAGATACTTTGCATTTTACACGGTGACAAGCTTATTGAGGTTCCTCAGGTGTAGCCAGTGGAATGCGGCTGGCTTTGCGTAGGTTGCGCGCCACACGGATGCGGTCGATTAGGTAAACGCCTACACCGCCCCAAATGAAGCAATAGGAAATCCAACCAACCGTGCTGATGGGCTCTTTATAAAGGTAGTAACCTAAGATAAATTGAATAGTGGGGCCGATAAATTGTAGCATTCCCATGACGCTATAAGGTAGCTTTTGTGCAGCCATTGCGAAGAGTAGTAGCGGGATTCCGGTCGCCACTCCACCACCGGCGAGGAATAACCAATCGGTATTAGTGAGGATCATGTCGCTTTCCATGCGCAAGGTGACGGCTAGGATGAGGGCGGGGATGAGTACGATTGCGCTTTCCATCATCGAAAACTGGGTGGCATTTACTGTGACAATTTTTTTGATTGCACCATAGGCGCAGAAGTTAGTAGCGAGTGCCAGTGCAATCCACGGGAAGGTTTCACCATAGCCCATTTGAATTCCTACCCCAATCATCGCCAGTGCGAAGGCGAGTTTTAATAATTTCGGGAACGGCTCGCGGAAAACTAAGACGCCGACGGCGACTGACAGAAGCGGGTTGAGAAAATATGCGAGGCTAGTCTCAATAATCCGCTCAATATTCATGGCGTAAATATAGACCCACCAATTAAGGCCCAGTAGTACGCCATTGATGGTAGCAAGCACCCAATCGCGTTTGGTGACTTTGAGGCTGAATTTTTTGCCGATCAATACGCGTGCACCCATGATGGCGAGGTAAAAGACAAATGACCAAATGATACGGTGTGCCATCGTCTCCAGTGCATCGACATGGGAAAGGAATTTCCAATAAATTGGAAAGAACCCCCATAAGCTGTAACAGCCAATGGCAGGCAGTAATCCTGTTTTATCGATGGGTTTGGTTTGGGCGCTCATATAGTTGTGTGTAGAGTGTCTTGCTCCATATGTCACCCCGTCGAATGACGGAGGCTGGAGTCAGAATGAAGTATTTCCATTAAACCTCGGACCCCCGTGACAAGCGCGGGGTGACAAGTTTAGCGTAATAAGCTATAGGCGTTCTATGTCTGATGAAATTTATGAAAAACTAACCCAGCTGGGTGGGAAAACGGCGCTCCCTAATTCGCC
Source organism: Rickettsiales bacterium (assembly GCA_029252805.1). Classification (NCBI taxonomy): domain Bacteria; kingdom Pseudomonadati; phylum Pseudomonadota; class Alphaproteobacteria; order Rickettsiales; species Rickettsiales bacterium. The sequence continues at coordinate 26,623 of JAQXAR010000028.1, read as the reverse complement.
GGAAGAAGCAGTGTTGGAGCGAGTGGATAACCCGCATGCGGATAAAGATTATTGTGTGCGCTTTAGCTGTCCCGAATTTACGTCGCTTTGTCCTTTAACAGGGCAGCCGGATTTTGCACATCTGGTGATTGATTATGTGCCGCAGCTTTATTTGGTGGAGAGTAAATCGCTGAAGCTCTTCCTTGGTTCGTTCCGCAATCATGGTGATTTTCATGAGGCTTGCACGATTAATATCGCCAAACGCCTTGAGGAAATTACGGTACCTAAATGGTTGCGTATCGCCGGTTATTGGTATCCACGTGGCGGCATTCCCATTGATATCTTCTATCAAAGCGGTGAGCCGCCTAAAGGCGTGTGGATTCCACAAGAGGGCGTCGAAAATTACAAAGGCAGGGGTTGATGTCACCCCGTGCTTGTCATGAGGTTTTATCAATATTCATTTGCTGGTAGTACCCCGCCCTTCGACGGGGTGATACTAATTAGCCGCTGAATTTTTTCTTAAATTCATCGGCCATATTGGTGAATGAACCGTTAATGGGTGCACTGCTTTCAGAGGCGACTTTTAACATCATTTCTGACATTTTAGAGGATTGCTTAAAGAAGCCATCTAAATTATTTTTCATGATTGTATTTTGAATTTCAAGCATGTCGCTCATGGTGCGGCAGCTAAAAAATTCTTTTGAGAGCGCCATATTTTCAGAGAAGTTTTTATTGGCAAATTGCACCATTTCTTCGGTCATGGTTTTGGTCATCTCTGCCGTTGCACTGTTAGACTCCATTGCTGCTTTCAGTGCTTCATTGCCTTGCGTAAAGGGCTCCGAAGTTGCAAAAACTTTATTCGGTTTGGCCGAAGAAGTTTTATTCGCCGCAGGTTTTTTAGGAGTGGACTTTTTAGCCGTTGCCTTCTTTTTCGTAGCCGTTGAAGCTTTTGTCTTCATCGCTTTATTTTTGCTGCCAGCAGGGCGACCACGGCCGCGTGTAGAGGTAGGCTTTGCCGCAGTTTTCTTTTCTGTGGTCGGCTCTTTTGCAATTTCCGTCACGGGCTCTTCTTCAGCAGGAGAAGCAATACGAATTTCCATGGGCTGAGGTGCAGTTGCAGAGGGGTGCATCTTACTAGCAGCGTAGTTTATTTTTGTTTCTCCAACCATCGGGGACTCTCCTACTTAATAAAAATATATTTTTTGTGTGGTGCGTTGCAAAATAATAGAATATTTCTCTAGCATTACTCGTCTGAATTGTATAGCAAAAAGTGGAAATAAATATTCTTAATTTGGAGCAATAAATGAGCATTAAACTCTGTGGAATTCCTAACTGCAATACGGTGAAGAAAGCCCGTAATTATTTGGAAGAAAATAATATCGAATATGAGTTCCATGATTTTAAAAAACAGGGAACCAATGCCGATGAATTAAAGCAATGGTGTGAGAAATTCGGTTGGGAAAAGGTCATTAACCGTGCCGGCATGACATGGCGTAAATTAGACGATGCGACTAAAGAAAGCATCACGGGCAATGTGCAAGCGATTGCCTTAGCGCAGGAAAAATCCAGCATTATTAAGCGCCCTATCATGGTGATTGATGGTGAAGCTAAAGCGCTCGGCTTTAAAGAAGAAGAGTACCAGGCGCTGTTTGGGTAGCTTTTAATTGCCCCTGCTTGTCCTGCTGGGTTCGTGATGGACGACGCTTCGCTTGCTCAAGGCTGGACCGCCCTACTGTCCTCCCTCCTTCTAGTTGAAAACCTATTCTTTCTGATCTATCTATAGCGCATGGATATTACTTCGTATGAAGGTGCTGCTGAGGCGCCACTGACCGACCTTGAGTTGGAAGATGAAATTAACCGCCTGCGTCAGCAGAAGAACGCGGTGATTCTGGCGCATTATTATCAGGAGCCTGAGCTGCAAGAAATTGCAGATTTTGTGGGTGATTCGCTTGATCTAGCGCGTAAGGCTGCCAGTACCGATGCCGACATTATCGTCTTTTGTGGTGTGCGCTTTATGGCGGAAACGGCGAAGATACTCAATCCTGAGAAATTAGTGCTCGTGCCGGATATGAATGCGGGATGTTCGCTGGAGAGTTCGTGCCCGCCAAAGGAATTTGGCGAATTTCGTGCACAACATCCCGATCATTTGTCGCTGACTTATATTAATTGTTCGGCGGCGGTGAAGGCGCAAACCGATGTGATTGTGACTTCAAGTAATGCGGAAGCGATTATCCGCCAGATCCCAGAAGATCAACCGATTCTCTTCGCACCAGATAAATATTTAGGGGCGTATCTTTCGAAAAAGACGGGCCGCGATATGGTGCTGTGGGATGGTACCTGCATCGTGCATGAGCAATTTTCGGAAAAAGAGCTGATTAAGCTGAAAACACGTTATCCAGGAGCGCATGTGATTGCACACCCAGAATGTCCAGAGCATCTGCTCGGCCATGCAGGGCATGTGGGGTCGACTAGCTCGTTGCTGCAGTATACGCAAGACCATCCGGGGGATGAGTTTATCGTGCTGACAGAGCCAGGTATTTTACATCAAATGAAAAAACACTCGCCGGGGAGTCGTTTTTACGATGTACCCGGTATCAATGATGGTGCGTGCATTAGCTGTAATACGTGCCCTTATATGAAGCTTAACACGATGGAAAAGCTGCATGTTGCATTGCGCGATGAAACGCCAGAATTAGTACTTGATTTACCCACGATCGAAGCGGCTCGCAAGCCGTTAGAAAAAATGTTGGAAATGTCGAAGAATATTCCCTCAGCAGCGATTATTAAGGAATAGATTATGTGGAAATGGCTTCTTGGAATTTTAGTGACCATCATTCTTTTGGTGGTACTGGGATTCACAGTTTTTATTTGGATCGTTATGGCGGGGGGGTTGCAGCAAGTGGTCGACGATAATCTCACCATGTTAAAACAAAATACGATCCTGCATGATCGCGAGCTGGCATTTGAGTATGAGGAGTATGGTGTGGAGCGAATCGGCTTAAGTCCTGCGCTCACTCTCTCTAAACCGGTTCTTGTTTTGAGAATAGAAGGGGTGGAGTATCGTATGACTGCGCCAGAGATTTCCTTTATCGGTTCGTTTACGCAGTTGCAGCAAGTAGTATTGCGTGCGCCAGAAGAGGTGAAACTTACGGTCAAGAAATTGGATCTTCCGCCGCATGTATTTAAAGTCAACCTACCTGATAATATTCAGATCTCGCTGTCAACAGAGCCGGCGAAGAGTCAATTTTGGGAGCGTTATCAGCTGCCAGAAGCGATTACTGGAACTTTGAAAATAACCGATCTGAATAATGGGACAGAGCATTCGCTAAATTATGATTTTCCGGCGACCAAGCGAGAGCGTTTAATCCTGCCATACTCGGTAAAGTTATTGCCAGTGGTGAAGAGAATTTCAGCTTTGGCAGAGGCGTCGTGAGTTATCACGAGCTTTATGGAAAGCAGGCGTCGGAGCAGTTAGATCGCCTCATTGATCTTGGGCTGGATGAAGATGTCGGGCAGGGTGATGTCACATCTGAAGCACTCATTCCTGCGGATGCGACGGCGGAATTCTCTTTCCGCGCACGTGAGGATATGGTGATGGCAGGGTTATTCCTTGTGCCTAAAGCCTATGCGAAGCTTGCTTCGCGTAAGGATGAGATTTTACCGCCAAGAACCATTGCGCATGTGGAAGATGGTGAGCAAATCATAGCAGGACAAACATTGCTAACGGTGACCGGTAATGCACATTTATTACTCACGGGTGAGCGTTTGGCATTGAACTTATTGCAGCGTATCTGCGGTGTAGCGACGCTTACTAGCCATTATGTGAAGGCGGTGGAAGGCACGGATTGTCAGATTCTTGATACGCGTAAAACTATGCCGGGCATGCGTTATTTAGATAAATATGGCGTGCATTGCGGTGGCGGTAAAAACCATCGTTTGCGTTTGGATGATGCGGTATTAATTAAAGATAATCATCTCACCGTTCAGCCTGATATTGGCGCGGCGGTGGCGACAGCACGGGCTAAAAATCCGAATCTCAAAATTGAAATTGAATGCGATACGCTGGAGCAAGTGGCTGAAGCCCTTATTGCCCAACCGGACTGGATATTGCTGGATAATATGCCGCCATCCGTGCTTGAGAAAGCGATCGAAATGCGTGGCGATAGCCCCGTTAAGCTGGAGGCTTCTGGCGGTATTACGATGGATTCAGTGGTGGTCGTCGCGAAAACCGGCGTGGAGGCTATCTCTATCGGCGCATTAACCCATTCAGCGATTGCGGTCGATATCGGATTAGATCGAGATATGGGTGCTTAACCCCCGCTTGCCTTGTCCCTATCTTTGTTTATGATGCCATCATGTCAAACACACTGATTAATAAATGCGCTGAAAAAGGTCTTAAAATGACCGGTCAACGTAAGGTAATTGCCAAGGTTCTGGGTGAGGCAAAAGACCATCCGGATGTAGAGATGCTTTACGCGCGCGCCAATAAGGTGGATTCGAAAATCAGTATTGCCACCGTGTATCGCACGGTGAAGCTCTTCGAAGAGTCGGGAATTATCGAGAAGCATGATTTTGGCGATGGCCGCTCGCGTTACGAAGCAGCGGATGAGGATGAACATCATGATCATTTGATTGATTTACGTACGGGAAAAGTCGTTGAATTTACCAATGAGCAGATTGAGAAACTACAAGAAAAAGTAGCTAAAGAGTTGGGCTATAAGATCGTGGATCACCGTTTAGAACTTTATTGCGTGCCGCTGGACGATTAAGAGTGTCATTTTATCCTATAAATAGTGAAGATGCGGATAGGGCAGCAAGGCTGGCCCACCAGATTTCTGGCGAAGCATGCGCGGTGTGTGAGCGCCACTTCACTGAAAGTGAAGTGAAAGAAAGTCATGACTGATGATGTTCTCCGTATTGAGGCGGGTAATTTAACCGTTCGCGTCACGCAGAAGCCGCATTTGCTGGAGCAAGCGCAGAAGCTGCGTTACGATATTTTCTTTGGTGAAATGGGCGGTATTCCTGATAATTCACAGGTGCTGGCGCAGAAGCGCGATTTTGATGAATATGATGCGGTGTGCGATCATTTAATTGTGCAAGATGAAGATAAAGGCGGGCAGGTCATTGCGACCTATCGTCTCTTACGTCGTGGACCGATGCAGAAAATTGGTCGTTTTTATAGCGAAAAAGAATTTGATGTGACCGGCATTAAGCAAATGGATGGCGAAGTGATGGAACTCGGTCGATCGTGTGTGCATGCGGATTATCGCTCACGTGCGGCGATGCAGCTTTTATTCCACGGCATTGGCGCTTATGTGATGCATTTTGATATTAAATTACTGTTTGGTTGCGCCTCTTTTAATGGAGTCGATCCGCAAGATAACCTGATGGGATTATCGTTTTTGCATCATATGCACCAAACGCCCGCGCCGCTCACGCCAAAATCAAAACATGCCTATGAGTTTAAGCCTCTGCCAATTGAACAAGTGGATCCAAAAGCGGCGTTGAAGCAGCTACCGGCCTTGGTGAAAGGCTATCTGCGTATGAATGGTAGTTTCGGCGCCGGCGTTTATATTGATGATGAGTGCCATTGTGTCGATGTTGCAGTGGTCGTACAGACTGAGTTACTGAAAGATAATTACGGTAAACGTTACGGGGTTAGTTAAGGGTGGAAAAGCTGCGCGTCATTTTTAGGCTAACGACTTATTTATTGCTTACGGTGCTTTTGCTGCCTTTTATTATTTTGTTCAACGCGCTCGGGTTTGAAGCATTTAAGCGGAAATTTGTTGCCCTTTACTATCGCCTTTCGGCGTGCAGCTGGGGAGTAAAAGTACGTTTAAAAGGATCATTTGCAGGTGATAAACCGTTATTAGTTGTGAGTAATCATTGCAGTTATTCTGATATTCCCGTGTTGGGAAGTGTTGCGCCGGTTCATTTTACGCCTAAGTCAGATATTAGTTCTTGGCCAGTAATCGGGTATCTTTGCCGCCTTTCTGAATGTATTTTCATTAATCGTAATCCACGAAAAACGGCTGAAAATATGCTGGAATTGACGCGTGCGATGAAGAAGGGCTGGATGATTAGTCTTTTTCCGGAAGGTACAACCAATGATGGGCATGGCGTGCTACCCTTTCGTTCTTCTTATTTCAGCTTAGCTGAGCAGGGATTACCCGTGCAGCCTGTGACCGTCATTTATACAAAGCGTGATGGCTCCCCTTTATCACCGCAAGCGATGCGTAAAGTTGCTTGGATTGGAGAAGATGAATTCTCGCCGCATTTAATGGACTTTTTGGCGCAACCGGGAATCCTAGCGACGGTCATCTGTCATGATCTGGTTAGGATTGAACAGTTTGAAGATAGGAAGGGCTTAGCGGCGCATTGTCACGAGGTGGTGCAGGACTGCCTAAAAAAAGAGGGCGCCCCCAAAGGAGCGCCCTTATAAATGGAGGGTAATCTGTCAATGCTTGTTAAAGCCATTAACTGAAGGCACTATAACTTTTAAAGTCTTAATAAAAGGTTAGTAAAATACAGTAATTATGCCACAGATGCGGTTATTTGATTTACCTCCGCTCGTCCTGCTGGGCTCCCTTCATATAATAAAGGATGGATACGATGCAATTAATTGAAATTACCGAAGAAGCTTATGGTGTCGAAATCGCCTTGGCCTATGCTACAGCTGGCAATTTTACGGGAGAGCCGGTTTATCGCGCCGATGCGAAATGTTTTCTCAATGCAGATGCGGCAGCAGCTCTAAAGTTGGCTTGCGATTATGCGAAACCGTTGGGTTATCATTTTCGAATTCTTGATGCATTCCGTCCTTTGGAGGCGCAGTGGAAATTCTGGGAACACACGCCGGATCCGGATTTTCTGACGGATCCGAATCGAGGTTCTCCCCATTCCATGGGAGCGGCAGTCGATTTGGCCTTAGTCGAGTCTGCAAGCGGCGCAGTGTTGGATTTTGGTACGGGGTTTGATGCTTTTACCCCGCTTTCTTATCATGGAAATCAAGAAATTTCCGTCGACGCGCAGCGCAATCGTCATCTTCTAATGGGCATTATGACCACGGCGGGGTGGGACTTTTACCGTAATGAATGGTGGCATTATCAGCTCTTTAATGCGCGCCAAAATTATCCCGTTTTGAGTGATGTGGATGCAAAAACTGGAGTGATGCTTCCTTAAGTTGCATAATTAACTTTATTTTAACTAATAGTTGTTAGGATGTATATTAGGAGTACTATAGATAAAACGATGATTAATAACGTAGCAAATATCACAACAACGGCGCTGCAAAATGCGAGCAAAACGCTCGAAGTAAGTGCCAATAACGTTGCGAATATCCAATCCAAAGGCCAAGTCAGCGGCACACAGGAAAATGGAAAGCCCTTTGTTGCGCGTCGTGCAGAAAGCATTAGCCGTGTTGAAGGCGGTGTCAGCACTAAAATCACGCAAACAAATTCTCCGGTGAATCTGGAGCAAGAAATTGTAAACCAGCAATTCGCCTCTTACCAGTTCGACGCCTCACTCAAAGTGCTTAAAGAAGCCAATGAGACCACAGGCCAGCTGCTCGATATTTTAGCCTAATATTTTTTGTTTCCTCTGTGCGCCTACTGGCGCTCAAATAGAGTGCCGCTTCGCGGACCGATGGTTCAGGCGGTTTGCTAATCGCGCCTGTAAATAATAAAGAAGCGAGTCAGTAGACGAGCGAGCCTTGAGCATTGACGAAACCAATAGCTTATCGAAGCGCCAGTAGGCGCGCCGGGGGCAGTTAAAAGTCAGGATTATCGTAGTGATTTGGTGGCATTACGCCGCGCACACGTTCTTTTAAGATAGGGCGCATGGAGGGGCGGGATTTGACTAAGCGGTACCAGTCTTTGGCGCGTGGGTGTTTGCTCCACGGGACATCGTCGAAATAATCAATCACGGAAATTTGTGCGGCGGCGGAGAAATCGGCCATGGTGGAATGCTCGCCATTAAGCCAAGGTTGCTCGACCGTGAAGGCTTCGATCATATCAAGGTGATAATGGATGCTCTTTGTCGCGGCGCGCACGGCTTTTGTGTTGGGACCGCCTGTGCCTTCGAGCTTTTTGAAATATTTTTCGTAAACCAGTATCTGCGTGACTTCACAGAAGAATTTATTATCAAACCAATCGACCAAGCGGCGTGTTTCAGCGCGTGTTTCGAGCGTTTTGCCGAGGAAACTGATGCCGCCCGTTTTTGCCGCCCGTTCTTCCAGATATTCGCTAATAGCGTAATGGCCGGCGATGATGAAGCCCTCTTCATCTTGCAATACGGGAAGCTCTCCGGATGGATTGAGTGATAGAAAATCTTCAGTACGCTCCCAGAAGGGTTCATCCTGCAGCACAAAATTTAAGTGTCGTTCACCCAGTAAAATCCGTGCTTTGCGGCAATGAGGGTGCAGTGGAGAATGAGTTAAGCTAAGAGTCACGCGGCGATTTTATCCGTTCCAGCATCAACCGTTACAGGTTTAAGTGCGATGTAATCAGGAATGATGAGTTCCATCGGCTTTGGCGTGATGCCGAGTTCTTTGAACCCGTTATTACGCGTAGTGCTATCATGTTTCAGCAACTGTACTTGGTCACGTGTGATAGGCGGTATGGGTGCGAATTCAGCAAAAAATCCGATAAATTTCGCTAGACCGAAGGGGATAGAAACGAGCATTCGCTTACGATTGCTTACTTTCAGAATCTTTTCCAAAATTTTATTGAAGCTGTAAATCTTTGGCCCGCCGAGCTCAAAGGTTTTGCCTTTTGTTGCTGGTCTTTCGATGCAACGTAGTACGGCTTCGGTTACATCGCCGACATAAACCGGTTGGAATTTCGTTTTGCCGCCGCCAATGAGTGGTAGAATCGGCGAGAAATTTGCCATCTGGCTGAACTGGTTGATGAAATTATCGTTAGGGCCAAAAATGACGCTCGGGCTAAGGATCGTGGCATCAGGAAAAGCGGAAAGAATACCTGTTTCACCTGTCGCTTTGCTGCTGGCATAGCGCGAGCCTTTGGCTTTATGCGCTCCTAATGCGGATAGATGAATGAAGCGCGAGCAACCGGCATCTTTGGCCATTTTAGCGAGACGTTCAGGGCATTGTGTATGCAGGCTAGAGAAGCGCTGACGGCCCTTTTCATAGAGGATACCTACGAGATTGATGATCGCCCATGAACCTTCAAATGTGTCATGTAAGGTTTTGGGTTGGGTAATATCGGCATTGCGAAGGAGTAGGCGACTGCCATTGGCTTTTGCAGGGAAAAGGTCTTTGCAATCACGTGCGTGGCGGGCGAGTACTTGCACATCATAACCCTGACGTAGCAATGTATTGACGATGGATTGTCCGACAAAGCCGGTGCCTCCGATAACGGTGATTAATTTATTCATCATAAACGCGCCCCTATTTTTTTAGTTACTATAAGCCATGTGCGGTGGCTGACAAGCGTGGGTTTGGTGAAATGCGTACTTTTTGTAACGAAAATTCACCTCAAGGCGAAGTATCTGCTAGAGGTTACAATATGAAATATTTATTACTGATTTTATCATTACTTATAGGAGGCCAAGCCATGGCTCAGGACGTGAAACCAAAAGAAGAAGCATTGGCAATTTTAGCCGGCGGATGTTTCTGGTGCCTAGAACCGCCTTATGAGCAGGAAGCAGGCGTGGCTGAGACCATTGTCGGTTATACGGGCGGTCAAAGCGAGAACCCGACTTATGAGCAAATTGGTACCGGGCGTAGTGGCCACCGTGAGGCGGTCGCAATTCATTACAATCCGTCCGAGATAAGCTATGAGAGGCTATTAGAGATATTTTTTGAAACGATTGATCCGTTTGATCCGGCGGGGCAGTTTGTCGATAAAGGTCCGCAATATACCACGGCGATTCATTATAAAACTGATGCGGAAAAGAAATCTGCCGAAGCGGCGATCGCCGTGATAGAGAAAAAGTCAGGCAAAAAAGTTGCCACGGTTATTGAGCCCGCTGTTACATTCTATCCGGCAGAAGAGTACCATCAGGATTACTATAAGAAGAATCCTGTGCGCTATAAGATGTATAAGGTCGGCTCGGGGCGCTAAGCTGCTTCGGTTCCGCCGACGGTCAAAGGATCGATTAACAGGGTAGGTTGACCGATGCCAACAGGGACGGATTGTCCCGCTTTGCCGCAGGTGCCGATGCCGTTATCCATTTGCAGGTCATTGCCGATCATTTTCACCTTTTGCATCACGTCTGGGCCATTGCCGATGAGGGTGGCGCCTTTAACGGGGTGGGTGATTTTGCCATTCTCAATCATATAGGCTTCTGACGCGGAGAACACGAATTTCCCGCTGGTGATGTCGACTTGTCCGCCACTGAAATTGACGGCGTAGAGACCTTTATCGACAGAGGCGATAATTTCAGCAGGGTCTTTATCTCCGGCTCGCATGAAGGTGTTGGTCATGCGCGGCATCGGTTGGCTGCCGTAATCTTCGCGGCGGCCATTGCCGGTAGCAGCAACACCCATTAAGCGGGCATTCATACGATCTTGCATATAGCCTTTGAGGATGCCGTCTTCGATGAGTACATTCTCGGCGGAGGGTGTGCCTTCATCGTCGATACTGATAGACCCGCGGCGGTCTTGGAAGGTGCCGTCATCAATGACAGTCACGCCTTTAGAGGCCACACGTTCGCCCATCATAGAAGAGAATAAGCTGGTTTTTTTGCGGTTAAAGTCGCCTTCTAAACCGTGACCGACGGCTTCATGCAACAGTACACCCGGCCAACCTGGGCCGAGTACGACGGGCATTTCGCCGGCGGGTGCAGGGCGGGAGTCGAGATTAACGAGTGCTTGGCGTAAGGCTTCGTCGGCTTGTGCTTTCCAGTTTTTCTCGGTCAGGTATTCGCTGTAAGAAACACGTCCGCCCGCGCCGGATGAGCCGCTTTCCATACGATCGCCTTTTTTACACACGACATTGATGTTGAGGCGAACGAGTGGGCGAATATCGCCGGTACGTTGGCCACCTTCACGCATGATTTGTACGGCTTGCCAGTTGCCGGCGAGTGATACGGTGACTTGCGCCACGCGTGGGTCTTTCGCACGGACATAGGCTTCGATGGCTTCGATGGCTTTGAGTTTTTCTTCAAAGGCAATTTCTTCGAGTGGGTTGATCTCGCTGTAAAGTTGACGGTTCGTGCCGAAGGCCGGGGCGATATTGGTTTCGACATTACCTTGTCCCATATTGATGGCGCGTACGGTGCTTTGGGCGCGCTTAATTGCGGCTTCAGAAAGGTCAGATGCGAAGGCATAGCCGGTAGTTTCGCCAAGCACGGAGCGCAACCCAAACCCCTGATCAGTCGTGTAGCTGGCATTTTTTAGCTGGCCATCATCGAATAACAGATTTTCTGACTGACGGAATTCTAGGAAGAGTTCGCCATCATCCATGCCATGGAGTGACTCATCAACGAGCCCCTGAACCTTGGTTTGGTCCATTCCGGTGTTGTTGAAAAAGAGGGAATCGAGTGTCGCAATATCGGTCATGAAAGAATCTTTTTTAATTATTTGCAAGAAAACTATCTGAGAAGACTTGCAAATGCTACCCAAAAGCGAGTATTAGGTGTTTCATCTTTTGTAATTTATGAGGAATCCATGTCGAATTCTGAACATCCAAATGTAGAACCGTGGCAACTTGGCTTTCAAGAGCCAGTCACGCCTGTAATGGAACAAATTGACGTATTACACGACGCGCTGACTATCGGTAGCATCGTGATCACGTTGTTTGTCTTAGCGCTGCTTGTTATTGTGGCATGGCGCTTCCGTGAATCTAAAAATCCTACGCCAAGTAAAGTGACGCATAATACGCCGCTTGAAATTGCTTGGACGGTGATTCCGATTCTTATTTTGGTGATAATTGCCATTCCATCGCTTCGTCTCCACTATTATATGGATAAAGCGGTTGAGCCTGAAATGGTTCTCAAAGTAACCGGTTACCAGTGGTATTGGAATTATGAATACCCTGACCAAGACGGTATCGCTTTTGATAGCTATATGATTAAAGATGAAGATCTGAAGGAGGGCGACGTTCGTTTGCTTTCCGTGGATAATCCTTTGGTTGTGCCAGTTGATACGACGGTCGCTGTGCATTTAACGGGCGGTGATGTGATTCACGCTTTTGCGATGCCTGCAATGGGTTTAAAAACTGATGCGGTGCCGGGTCGTTTGAACGAAACATGGTTTAAAGCGAGCAAACAAGGCGTTTATTTCGGTCAATGTTCGGAACTTTGCGGCGTAGGTCATGGCTTCATGCCGATTGAAATGCATGTCGTTTCTAAGCCGGAGTTCGAAGCTTGGGTGGCGAAGTCGAAAGAAGTCGCGGCTTCAAACCAGCCTTTCAATACACGATCAGTTCTGGCGCAAGTCCAAGCTGAGTTTAATAAAAAGCAGCTCGCTGCTGCTGCAACCAATTAAGTCTTAAGGGAATATAGTTATGTCCGGACACGACCATCACACACCGACTGGCTGGCGCCGTTGGGTGTTCTCAACTAACCACAAAGATATTGGTACGATGTATCTTATCTTTGCGATTTTCGCAGGGTTGCTAGGGGCGTTTTTCTCGATCCTACTGCGTGCAGAATTGCAAATGCCGGGCGATCAAATCTTTGGTGGTGACTATCAATTTTATAACGTGGTGGTCACGGCTCATGCCTTCCTCATGGTATTTTTCTTGATTATGCCGGCTCTGATTGGTGGCTTTGGTAACTGGTTTGTGCCGATTATGATCGGTGCCCCTGATATGGCCTTCCCGCGTTTGAATAATATTAGTTTTTGGCTGTTGATTCCGTCAATGATTCTACTGATAGGGTCTTCGCTGGTGGGTGAAGGTGCGGGTACAGGGTGGACGGTTTATCCGCCTTTATCAATGATTCAATCCCATCCGGGTATGGCGGTGGATATGGCGATTTTCGCGCTCCATCTTGCGGGTATTTCTTCGATTCTTGGGGCGATTAACTTTATTGTGACGATCTTTAATATGCGCGTTCCGGGCATGACGATGATGAAGATGCCGCTTTTCGCATGGTCTGTATTGCTAACGGCATTCTTGTTGCTACTTGCCCTTCCAGTTTTGGGTGGCGCAATCACGATGTTATTGACTGACCGTAACTTCGGCACGAGCTTCTTTGATCCTGCCGGCGGTGGTGATCCGATCCTTTACCAGCATTTATTCTGGTTCTTTGGTCACCCTGAAGTGTATATTTTGGTTCTCCCGGGCTTTGGTATTATTTCTGAAATCGTGGCGACTTTCTCTCGCAAGAAAGTATTTGGTTATGCGGCGATGGTTGGTGCGATGTCGATTATTGGATTCCTCGGATTTATCGTATGGGCTCACCATATGTTTACCGTCGGTTTAGATGTGGATACGCGTGCTTATTACATGCTAGCGACTATGGTGATTGCGGTGCCGACCGGTATTAAAATCTTTAGTTGGATCGCGACGATGTGGGGTGGTTCTATCCGCTTTACGACGCCGATGTATTTTGCGCTTGGGTTTATTTTCCTCTTCACCCTTGGCGGTGTAACGGGAATTATTCTTGCCAATGGTGCCGTCGATATTCCGATGCATGATACTTACTATGTTGTTGCTCACTTCCATTATGTAATGTCGCTCGGGGCGCTTTTTGCCATCTTCGCCGCATTCTACTATTGGTTCCCTAAAATGAGTGGTTATCTCTATAATGAGTGCCTTGGTAAGATCCATTTCTGGATTACGTTTATTGGTGCGAATCTAACGTTCTTCCCACAACATTTCTTGGGCCTAGCAGGTATGCCGCGCCGTATTCCTGATTATCCGGATGTGTATGCGGGCTGGAACTATGTTTCATCGATTGGTTCTTACATTGGTGCCTTTGGTGCGCTCTTCTTCTTGGTGGTGATCTGGCGTGCATTTTCCGCTAAGAAGCCAGCAGGAAATAATCCATGGGGCGAAGGCGCAACCACGATTGAGTGGACGCTACCATCCCCTCCGGAATTCCATACTTTCCCGGAGCTTCCGAAGTTTAAGGGCTAAGAGTGCTCTCTTTTAAAGAAGCATTCTCAGAAAACGAAAAAACAACCTGTCTGGAAATCAGACGGGTTGTTTTTATATTGGGGCAAGGCGTGCCTCTTGAGCGTGAACGCCGAGATGAAGATAAAGCCTGTCGGCACTTTCTGACTTATGATGGCGATAAGCCAGTAGCGACGATGCGCGTGATTTCCGAAGAGGCGAATGCGAAGATTCAGCGGATGGCGGTGCTGGAAGAATGTCAAGGCAAGGGCATCGGTGCAAAGATGCTCACATTTGTGACGGGAGAGCTTGCCAAAGATGAAAATTTAGAGCGTGCGATCTTAGGTTCGCAAGAGCATGCCGTGGCTTTTTATCGCCGCGCGGGATTTAATGTGATAAGTGATGCGTTTGAAGATGCGGGAATCACGCATTACTTAATGGAGAAGATGTTACGATGAGTACAGCGACCTTAGTTGAATCGACTGCCAAAGACTGGCTAACGCTTACCAAGCCGGGAGTAATGCTGCTGGTGTTATTCTCTGGAGCAACAGGCATGTGGTTGGCGCCAGGCACGTTAAACCCGGTTTTGCAAATTGCAGTGATTGTTGCGATTGGTATGGGGTCTGCTTCGGGCGCGATTTTTAACATGGTATATGATCGTGATATTGATAGCATTATGAAGCGTACGCAAAAGCGTCCTATTGTGACGGGTGCAATTGCCGCGAGTGATGCGGGTCTGCAAGGGCTTTTGCTTTCGATTGCTGGCGTAGCAGTGATGGGTTTGGCGGCAAATTGGATGGCGGCAGGTTTGCTGGCATTCTCGATTTTCTTTTATTCCGTGGTTTATACGATTTGGCTTAAACGCCACACGGCGCAAAATATCGTGATTGGTGGAGCCGCTGGCGCGTTCCCTCCTGTGATTGGTTGGATGGCCGTAACCGGTGAAGCGATGACGGCATTGCCGTGGTTATTATTTCTAACGATCTTCTTATGGACGCCCCCGCATTTCTGGGCACTCGCACTTTATCGTAATGAAGATTATAAAACGGCGAAAGTGCCGATGCTACCCGTAACGGCGGGCAAAGAAGCAACGAAAAAACAAATGGTGTTTTATACGATTATCTTAGTGGCAACGACCCTTGCGATTCCGTTTAGCACCGATACATTAGGGGTGGTATCGCTCGCGGCCGCGGTTGGCTTGGGCGGTATGTTTTTCATCCATTCCTTGCGGGTATTGAAAGCAGATGATGATAAAATTGCCATGAAAATGTTCGGCTACTCTATTATTTACTTATTTGCGCTATTTGCGGTTTTATTGCTAGATTATTGGATTATCCCGCGATAGAATTTCCCTATGGAAATACAGAACGGACTCGAAATATTACATGAGATGAACACCTCGGTGATTTATCTGATGGGCACCAGCTTTGTGTTGGGCTCTTTCTTTACCTTGTTGCTATTGGCTCTGTTTGATTGGGCCTCAGTTCGAAATCGTCAATCTGAAGACGATTAACTGCTTTGGTGCATTGACTTGGCATCAAAAAACAAGCAAATTCTGTTTTTATTCTAATCACAACTGCAGGATGTTCTTCCGATGAGTACAGACATTAAAACGCCTGATTTAGGCGAATCCGTAACTGAAGCAACCATTGCAAGTTGGTTTAAAGCTGAAGGCGATACTGTCGCTAAAGATGAGCCGATTTGTGAACTCGAAACGGATAAAGTAACGTTGGAAGTTCCTGCCCCTGCAAATGGTGTGTTAGAGAAAATTATCGCTAAAGAAGGCGATACGGTTGAAAAGGGTTCGACGCTTGGTTCAATCAAAGAAGGCGCAGCACCTGAAAAATCAGCAACAGAGCCGAAAGCGGCCGCAGCAGCGCCCCCTGCATCTGCGCCAGTGGGCGGTAAGAAAAACCCTCCGGCAGTTGAGAAAATTGCATCGGAAAAAGGGTTGAATCTTTCAGGTTCTACCGGTTCTGGCAAACAAGGTCGTCATACAAAAGCAGATGTTCTTGCTATGTCTAGTGGTGAAGTGCCCGCGGCGGCTGGTCCACGTGAAGAACGTGTGAAAATGACGAAACTTCGTCAAGCCATTGCGCGTCGTTTGAAGGAATCGCAAAATACAGCAGCGATTCTTACCACGTTCAACGAAATCGATATGAGCCGTGTGAAAGCCTTGCGCGCTGAACATAAAGAAGCGTTTGAAAAGAAATTTGGCGTACGTCTTGGCTTTATGGGAATTTTCGCGAAAGCGTCCGTGCAAGCGCTGAAAGAAATCCCAGAAGTGAATGCGCATATTGAAGGCGATGAGGTCGTTTACAAAAACCATTATGATATCGGTATGGCCGTAGGCACCCCGCAAGGTCTTGTGGTTCCGGTAATCCGCGATTGCGATACAAAGTCTCTTGCGCAGATCGAAGCATCAATCGCCGAAATGGCCGGTAAAGCACGCGATGGCTCACTTTCTATGGCGGATATGACAGGTGGTACTTTCACCATTTCTAACGGCGGTGTCTATGGTTCGCTTATGGCGACACCAATCATCAACCCGCCGCAATCCGGTATCCTCGGTATTCATAAAATTGAAGACCGTCCGGTCGTGGTGAATGGAGAGATCGTGATTCGTCCGATGATGTATATCGCACTTTCTTATGATCATCGTATTATCGATGGTCGCGAGTCGGTGACCTTCCTAAAACGTGTGAAAGAGATGATCGAAGATCCTGCACGTTTGATGATGGGCATTTAAATTCTACTGCTATGGCCCGCGAACGCACCTTTCTTTCGTTACGGTTCTCAGAAGACATCGTTTTCGGCACATATCAGCGAATTTACCGAAATAGAGTTTAGCTAAACGAAGAGAGTTTCTCATGAGTGAATATGATTTGGTAGTTATCGGCGGTGGTCCTGGTGGTTATGTGGGGGCGATTAAAGCGGCGCAACTGGGCCTGAAAGTGGCCTGTGTTGAGAAGCGTGGCGCCTTGGGTGGAACGTGCTTGAATGTAGGGTGTATCCCTTCAAAAGCTTTGCTTGATATCAGCCATAAATATCACGAAGCGGAACATGATTTTGAGGGATTAGGCATTAAAGCATCGGTTAAACTCGATGTGAAAAAAATGATGAAGCGCAAAGGCGAAGTCGTGACTGGCCTAACGCAAGGTATTGAAGGCTTGCTCAAAAAGAACAAAGTCGATTATGTCAAAGGTCATGGTACGATTACCGATGCGAATACGGTGACCGTGGGTAAAGAAAAACTCAAAACCAAAAATATTATGATTGCGACCGGCTCGGAAGTGATGCCGCTACCGGGTGTAGAGATTGACGAGAAGATCGTAGTTTCTTCGACCGGCGCGCTTGAGCTTACAGAAGTGCCAAAGAAAATTGTCGTGATTGGCGGCGGTGTGATTGGTTTAGAGATGGGTTCTGTTTGGAGCCGTTTAGGTGCCGATGTAACCGTGGTTGAATTCCTTGATCGCATTACGCCGGGCATGGATGCGGATTTATCAAAGCAATTCCAGCGTATTTTGAAGAAGCAAGGCTTTGACTTTAAACTCAGCACCAAAGTGACAGGCGTGAGCGTCAAAGGTAAAAGAGCGACCGTAACGGTCGAACCTTCGGCTGGCGGTAAAGCGGAGAAATTGGATGCAGATTGCGTGCTCGTTTCGATTGGCCGCCGTGCTTATACGGATAAGCTTGGCCTAGAGAATGTCGGTATTAAAACCGATGATCGCGGTCGTGTGGAAGTGGATGATCATTTGCGCACCTCTGTGCCAAATATCTTTGCGGTTGGTGATGTGATTAAAGGTCAAATGCTGGCGCATAAAGCCGAAGAAGAAGGCGTTGCCGTGGCTGAAACTTTGGCAGGCCAGCATGGTCATGTGAATTACAATGCGATTCCGGGCGTGGTTTACACGCACCCTGAAGTGGCGACCGTGGGCAAGACGGAAGAAGAGCTTAAGCACGCAGGCATTAAATATAATGTGGGTAAATTCCCGTTCATGGCTAATAGCCGCGCGCGCGCGATCGGTGAATCGGAGGGTTTTGTAAAAATTCTCGCCGATAAAGAGACGGATGAAGTTTACGGTGTTCATATTATCGGCCCTGAAGCCGGTACATTGATTGCGGAAGCGGTGTTAGCGCTAGAATATGGTGCGAGTAGTGAAGATATCGCTCGCACATGCCACGCGCATCCAACATTGAATGAAGCCGTGAAAGAAGCGGCTCTCGCCACTTTCGCTAAGCCGATACATATGTAGTTTTTCTAGCGTGCAGAAACGAGTTCGGCAGGCTCTTGTTGCTGGATGTCTTTTCCCCATTCTTTTTGAGGGGTAGGTTCTGCAATCGCTCGTTCTGTGGTGGCGGGCTGTTGAGTATTTTGTGCTGGTCGATTGACAGGAGTACCAACTGCGATGGCTGGTATGTTAGGTTGAGCGGGTGTTTCTGGACGTTCCCCCACAATAACGCGAGCCACTAATGCACCAACTGCCGCGCCAATGGCGCCCGTTAGTAAGGACATTGATCCTGTGCCACCAAGGTAGTGAGTAAATTCTGCTAATTTATGTTTACCGGTTTTGATAAGAGTTTTTTCATGATAATTTTCTAAGTGATTTCCACCAAATCCTATGCCGCCTCGGTTATCTTGAGGGGTCCCCTTTTTATTAACATTCAATATGTCCTGACGCGTCAGATCGTCAACTTTATGCCTAAAATCAAAAAGTTTTTTGTTCATCATAAATTGTCCACCAAAGTACCCAATGGTAGCAAAGGCTGCGGTGATAAGGCTTATGGTTGATTTTCGTTGTGCCGCTTTTTGGTCATACTCTTGATGAGCTGTGACAGAAGCTGCCCAAGCATCCTGATTATATGTTTCTTGCGGTGTCGATTGTGTGGCGTTAGTCATATCTCTCCTTTGATTGCGTAGATTATACGAAATTACCTATCTTATAAAAAGTTACAGTTTGATGACAATTTGCGAGTGGTGCGATGAGTTAGGTGTTGCGAGTGCCGTGCGAACCGTGTAAACACGCGCCGCAAACAACAATAGGAACTGTCTCATGAACCCATGGCATGATGTGTCGCCTGGTGATAATCCACCGGAACTCGTAAACGCAATTATTGAAATTCCGCGTCGCTCGCGTGCGAAATATGAGTTGGATAAAGAGACTGGTTTATTGAAGCTGGATCGTATCCTTTATTCGGCGGTTCACTATCCGGCTAATTACGGTTTGATCCCGCAAACACTGGGCGAGGATAATGACCCGCTTGATATTATGGTGCTCTCCTACACTGACGCTCCGCCCTTATGCTTAATGCGTGCTCGCATTATTGGTGTGATGCGCATGATTGATGGTGGTGAGGGCGATGATAAGTTAATCGCGGTTGCAGAAGATGATGTGAGTGTGAGCCATATTCGCGATGTAAACGAATTGCCGGCACAATTTACGACTGAGTTGCTGCATTTCTTTAGTGAATATAAGCGCCTAGAGAATAAAGAAGTACAGGTGGATGGCTTCCAAGATAAAATAGTGGCTCAGCGCATTATCAATGAAGGTATTGAGCGCTATAAAGAGACCTTCCCTAAATAAGCACTCTTAATTCACTAGGCTTGCAATCCATGCAAATTTTGCCGATAACTATTCTGTTTTAATATGAATAGCGAAAGGCTGAGGTTTGAATAAGTACAAAGATTTTTATGAATTGGGTGCACTGCCTTTTGATGATCTATCTGCCGTACAGGCCACATTTGACAATTTGCCGCCGGATCAGTATGTCGATGATAGCCTGCGTTCTCGCCGTTATTCATGTTACTATTTTCGTGATGGTAAGTTAGAGCAACTGCCTACCAAAGACTTCATGCAGACGTATGATGTGAATAAGGCGTTGGGCGATGTTGATCGCACTTATGCGCCTATTGAAGCGCAGTTAAGCACGAATCCGATCTTTTTGAAGATGTTCGATATCATGTTGCGTCGCTGTCAGATTAACGAAAATAGCGTGATTGAAGTTCACCAAATCCGCTGGCATTGTACCGAAGATGTGAAAGAACCTGCGCCAGAAGGCAATCACCAAGATGGGTTCGATTATCTGGGGATGTTTATGGCGAATAATCATAATGTTGATGGGGGAGAGATCATGTTGTTTGATTCATCCGATGGGGACTCTTTCTTTAAGCGTCGCTTTGATAATGGCGAGTATCTCTTGGTCAACGATCGTCATTTATTCCATAATGCATCGCCATTGATTCCGACTAATAATGATGAAGAAGGTCATTGGGATATTTTCGTTCTCACCACTGAGAAGCGTGCTTAATTCCCTTTCTGCTTTAAACTGCTTCGTTACGACGATGCTCAAAACTTACACACTTAACGTACGTTCAAGTGTCTGCGCGTCTTGTTCCTCGTATTTCTTGCATAAAGAGAAGGTACTAGAGTTCTTCGAGCACTTCAAAAAAGCGGTTCAGTTCGTCCATGGTATTGTAATGCACGAATCCGGCGCGCGTGATGCCGCCTTTGTCGGTAAGCCCAAGTGCTTCGACTAGGCCTTTTGCGTAAAAGTTCCCGGCGCCGGTGGAGATATTGGCATGGGCGAGGTGATCGGAGACGGTTTGCGGCGAGTGACCTTCTAAAGTGAAAGCGAAGGTGGAGCTGCGTTGATCAAGTTTTGTTGGGTCAGTGATGCCATAAATTTTGAAGCCTGAGATGTGCGAAGCGCGCTCTAAGAAGGCATTGCTTAGCGTTCTCTCATGGATGGCTAAGTCAGCATAGAAACCTTCTAATGCGGCTCGTAAGGGCAAGTCTAGATGGTAGGATGCCATGTAATCAATAATAGCGGAAAATCCGGCGAGCGCTTCAAAGTTCTTGGTTCCGGTCTCCCAGCATTCGGGGCTGGCAGTGGGGGCGGGTTCGACCTTATAGGGTGTCAGGCTCTCGAAATGACTTTGTTTGCCGTAAATGAAGCCTAAATGTGGGCCGCTGAACTTATAGGCAGAACAGGCGAGGAAGTCGCAATCAAGCGCCTGCACATCGGGTAGAAAATGCGGGGCCGCATGCACGGAATCAACATAGGTGAGCGCGCCGACGGCCTGTGCCGCTTTGATGATGCGAGGCGCATCCACACGCGAACCGCTGACATTCGAAGCGAGGGTGAAAGCCACCAATTTCGTCTTGTCAGACAGGAGTGATTCTAGGTGGTCGATATCTAACGTGCAGGTTTCAGTATCTACGCGTGCGACATGGCATGTGACGCCTTTATCTTCGGCGGCCATTTGCCAGAAGGATACATTGGAGAAATGGTCGAGCGCGCTGACGATTATTTCATCACCCGCCTTCCATTCACGTGCGATGGAGCGGCTAAGATGTGCGGTGGTAGTGCTCATGGAGGCCCCGAAAATAATATCTTCAGGACGTGGTGCATTCACGAAAGTGGCGGATTTTTGGCGCGCCGCAGCCAAAACCTCGTGAGTTTTCTGTACGGCAAAGAAGGGGCTATTGAGCAAGTTGCTATTAAAATGTAGTAGGTAATCTGCCATTGCGTCGCTTACGCTTTGGGGCACTTGCGTGCCGCCGGGGCCATCTAAAAATAGTGGCACTTGTCCGTTAATTTTTTGATTCAATGCGGGGAAATTCTTGCGAATTTTATCGAGATTAAAATGTGCCATCCTCTATTGCAGTAACGCGCTTAGATAATAAAAGCAAGCAAGGCGCTCACTAGGCTTGATTTGTTGGAAATTTTCACCGATATAACGCGCATGAGTATTTCACTACCCCCTTTATCCGCCGCCGATAGCAAGCGCTTGTCAGCTAAGCTTTCGGAACTTGATGCGCACCATGATTTTATGGCGGGCTATCCGTGTAATCAGCTATTCGATTACGAATCGGTTTTGCCGATGCTGCGTCATTGTGCGAATAATGTGGGGGATCCATGGGCGGATAGTAACTTTGCGCTTAATACGCTAGATTTTGAACGTGAAGTGCTCAGCCAATATGGCGAGTGGCTACATGCGCCGGAGGATAATTTCTGGGGCTATGTGACCAGCGGCGGGACGGAAGGCAATATGCACGGGCTGTATGTCGCGCGCGAACTGCACCCCAAAGGGATTGTCTATTATTCGCAAGACACGCATTACAGTGTGACCAAAATTATCCATGTGCTGGGCATGCAGAGTATCATGATCCGTAGTCTTGAAAACGGCGAAATGGATTATGATGATCTGCGCGAAACGATGAAGCTTCACCGCGATAAACCGCCGATTATTTTTGCCAATATTGGGACGACCATGAAGCAGGCAATTGATTCGCTGCCGAAGATTAAATCTATCATTTCTGATCTCGCGATTACGCAATTTTATATTCACTCTGATTGCGCATTCCCGGGTTCTTATTTGCCCTTTATGGATAACCCGCCGGAATTTGAT
This sequence comes from Rickettsiales bacterium, assembly GCA_029252805.1. Lineage (NCBI taxonomy): Bacteria > Pseudomonadati > Pseudomonadota > Alphaproteobacteria > Rickettsiales > Rickettsiales bacterium. The sequence goes on along the minus strand of JAQXAR010000028.1, from coordinate 4,213 downwards.
TTCTCAGCGGGTGCGGATAGTTTGTCTATTTCGGGGCATAAATTTATCGGCTCACCTGTGCCCTGCGGTATGGTGTTGGCCAAGCGCGATAATGTGCAGCGAATTGGTCGCCGCATCGAATATATTGGCGCGATGGATACAACGATTCCTGGTTCGCGTAGTGCCGTCGCACCGATGTTCTTATGGATGGCGATGAAGCGTTGGGGTGCAGAGGGCTTCAAGAAGCTGGCCTATGAATGTTTAGATGTGGCGCGTTACGCGATCGAAAAATTTGAAGAAGCAGGTGTGCCGGCTTGGCGTAATGATCATGGTATTACGGTGGTGTTCCCGCGCCCATCCGATGCGGTGATTAAGAAATGGGCATTGGCCCCAGAGCGCGATATTGTGCATGTGATCACCGTGGGGCATGTCACACGTGAGACTATCGATCAATTGGTTGCTGATGTGCTGGAAGATTACCGCACGCATCAGCGGAATTTTGTAAAGCAGGAGGAAACCACATGAAAAAACTCACCGTTGTCGTATTTGAGATGGAAGGTGCGCTCGCGCGTATGTCTACTGCGTTGGCAGATGCGAATGTGAATCTGTTGGATATTGATGTGAAGGGTACAGAAAGCATTGGTGTTGCCATTATTACTGTGTCTGATGAAGAATTCGAAACTGCACATGAAGCCTTGCGCGAATCTGGTCATCAAGTGATGCCGCAAGAAGTGCTTCTGGTGAAGCTGGAAGATAAACCGGGCGGATTAGCGCAGCTAGCGGTAAAACTCGCCGATGCAAAAGTGAATGTACGTTCCATGCGTATCGTAAAGCGCGAAGATGATTATTGCCTAGCTGCTATCGTCCCTGAGCCCGTGGATATCGCCCGTGCAGTCTTGATTGATGTCGTTGTAGCTGGCTAAAACGACTAGCTATTCGCTTCTAAAAATTTTGAGATAATTGGTACGACATGTTCGCGGAAGCGGCGGCCATTGAAGATACCGTAGTGACCAACCCCTTCTTGGGTGTGGTGCTTTTTCATTGCGGCAGGAAGTTTCGTACAGAGCTTATGCGCGGCCTTGGTTTGGCCGGGACCAGAAATATCGTCACGTTCGCCCTCTAGGGTGAGCAGTGCAGTTTGGGTGATTTTGCTGCAATCCACTTTCTCATCGCGGTACCAGAACTCCCCTTTAGGCAGCGAGTGCTTTTGGAAGACTTCGCGCACGGTCTGCAGATAGAATTCGGAGGTAATATCCATCACCGCGAGATATTCATTATAGAAAATACGGTGCGATTCGGCGCTCTCACCATCGCCTTCAACCAGATGGTCGAAGAGTTTTAGATGCGCATCAATATGCTTATCCAAATTCATGGTCATAAAGCCGGTAAGCTGTAAGAAGCCCGGGTAAACATGGCGCATTGCACCGGGATAATTTATTGGCACGGTGGTGATGACATTCTTCTCAAACCATTCAAGAGGCTTGTTTTCGGCTAACTCATTCACTTCGGTCGGAGACTCGCGTGTGTCAATCGGACCGCCGATCAAGGTCATGGATTTCGGTATATGCTCATCGTTGCGGGCATTCATAACCGCTACTGCCGCCAGTACCGGCACTGCAGGTTGGCAAACCGCCATGACATGTGTGTCAGGTCCCAATGTTTTGAGGTGATGGATGATATAGTCAATGCAATCATGTAGATCAAAGCTAGCTTCGGTCAGCGGCACATCGCGCGCATCGAGCCAATCGGTGATATAGATATCCGCATGGGGAAGCATGTCGCGCACCGTGCCGCGCAACAACGTCGCATGGTGGCCTGATATAGGCGCGACAATAAGCAATTTAGGTTGATTGAGCGGTTGGTCGCTCGTGCGGCGGCCGCTCTCCTTTTTAAAATGCAGGAGGTTACAGAAAGGGCGCTCATCAACCACTTTTTCACGAATTTTGAAGGCCTGACCCTCAACTTCCGTTTCCGTAATGCCAAAAACAGGCTTTCCATAACGTTTTGTCATGCGTTCGAATAGCTCGCTACTCGCAGCCATCTGACGGCCAAAAGCGGTGTAAGAAAGCGGGTTGAGAGGGTTATTCAGCCAATGTTTGCTGCCATGTGCCATCATGCTTAATGGCGCCATCATCGCGTGCTGCACCTCGTGTAATGTGTATAGAGGGGCGTTAGCGGGGGATTGAAATTTTGAGAACATGTAGGGATTATAACCTTAAATGGTGCGCTGCACAATCTAAGAGTGTTTAATACCCTTCATTATAGTAATAAGGCATGGCCGGCTGGCGTGGCTGTTGTTGATATTGCTGGGGCTGTTGGTAAGGAGGGAATTGTGGAGGCATTGCGCCCATTCCGCCGCCGCCGCCATATCCGCCGCCCATAGGAGGAGCGTAACCGCCACCGCCGCCGCCATATCCACCACCTTGTCGTTGCATCGGTGGAGGGTTGTTTCCATTCATAACATAGTCGCTATTATCGCGAATACGACGTGAATTTTGAACGGTACCATCAAACATGCCAGCGAAAGATTGGCCGATCGCTCCCATATCTTTAGCAAAGCCGTCAACGGTATTGCAGCCGGAAAGCAGAAGAAGTGTCGCAGAAGCGAAGATAAGTTTGCGCATTAGAGTATCTCTTATTGTTTTTGTTTTTACTCTTATTTAGGGAAACGCTAGAGCATTTATTTCGCAAGGTCTAGCGGAAAATACGACTCTTGGAAACGAAGCCATCACGCTTGTGACGTTGGTAGTAATCGGGTAGCTGAATGATGATCTTCATCAGTAAGAAGAGCACGACAGAGTTGAGCGCATGCCACAGAAAATGCGTTCCAAGTGGGAAATAGTCACAGATTTGCATATCAATGCTACGGAAAGTGATGGCGAGCAAGAAGACTAAAGCGGTCGTACCAAATAGTTTGGCGCCGGGGCGTCGTAGCGCCAGCATTGCCACCCATATGGTGTAAAATGAGATTAATACTGGGACATAGCCAATGCTGCCATTAAGTGCTTCGCGCCCAAAGGTGGCGCCGAGAAAGGCACTGATGCCGAAAAACGCAACCATATAGCCTAAGACATAATGGTAGGGCATTGCTAGCGCGCGCCTTAAGAAAACCGCGTGGTAGAGGTAGATAAATCCGATGATAGGTATGATATCAGCATAGCCTGCCCAGACGGTCGCGAGGGTATGGTAAAGGAAGCTACCAACGCCGGTTAAGATGATTAATCCTATCAAGATTAATATATTTGGGCGGTGTTTCTTTCCGTGGAGGGGGAATTGCTTGTTATAAAGGCGTAAGGCCGCCAACCCGGCAAAGATGATCAAAAAGTTGGTAATCGCATTGGTTGGCTCTGCCCAGAAGGCGAAGTCAATCCGTTCACAATATTCGTCGACATGGTCGGAAAGTGCCATAAGTGCCATAAGTGCTTACTATAACACAAGAATGTTAATAAATGCTTTATTGTAGACTGAGGGCGGATTACCGCCCATTTTCGCATTGAAGGTGTGGCGAATGAGTCGAGGGGGCTTTCACATGCTACGCCCGCTACATGCGTCACTACTGCTAGTAAGCCGATAGAACCGGAATGCGATGGAATAAGTGATGCGACGTCGATGGACTCCATTGACTACCTCATCAACCTGCGGGGCGAAAACCCCAATGCCTTCCAGTATTTCATTCGCGTTCGCACAAAGTCGTGCAACGAGGGTGTGGAATACGGACGTCGCTGGCAGACTAGCACCCGCTGGCCTGACGGTGAGTTTGCCCAACGTGCTTCGAATGGTTCACCATGTTTTACACACCTGGAAATTTCAATTTCCAGACCGAATTGCCTGTAACCTACGCCGATAGCATTTATGCTCAAATCGGTTTCAACGGTTACATGAGCGGTTTTTTCGTAACCACTAATCGTGGTTTTGAAGGTCTTGCGCCACCCGTGCTGGAAAGCACCGAGTTCGATGAGACGTATGTCCCATTTGAACGCTTAGACTAAAAGAACTCCTCCCAACGGTTTTTTTTGTGTCTGAGTTTTACTTATACCTAAAACGGTTTTCTTGCGGGGGGGGGCTGTCGCAATTTTAGTGAGAGTTGTGAACTCTATTCATAACTTATTAATATTTAAATGTTGGGGCTGACACCTAATAATATTCTTTGAGCAACTTTTTCAGGTCTGCCAGTAAGTCACTTGGTGTGCCCATATTAAACCTCCACTCACATTCTTTCAAGAACAGATTAAAA
>JAQXAR010000027.1 GCA_029252805.1 Rickettsiales bacterium | reverse complement strand
TCAGCTGCTGTTCTGGCCGTAGAACCCGCAATGAAATATTTTATCAACTCTAACTGCTTATTTCTCGATAACTTACAATGCTTTATATACATCAATAACTCCTAACAATTTAAATGTTAGGTGTCAGCTCCAAAAAATAAGACCCTTAAACTATAACCGAAAGGCGCGCTTAATGCATGTGACAGTTTGATGACAATTGCTGGCTAGTCTTTCCAGCGAACCACTTTACCGGTGTTGATGTCGAACAGCTCGAGCACACGGCTGACAGTTTGATTGACGATATCATCAATGGATTCGGGCTTATGGTAATAGGCCGGCACGGGCGGGTAGATAATCCCGCCGGCTTGGGTCACGCGCTGCATGTTATCAATATGGATGCTGGTCAGCGGCGTCTCGCGTGCCATCAGCACTAGGCGGCGGCGTTCTTTTAAGATCACATCGGCGGCGCGGCTCATGAGGCTGCTGGTGACGCCTGTGGCGATCTCTGCCAAGCTGCGCATCGAGCAGGGGGCGATTAGCATGCCCAGCGTCTGATATGAGCCGCTAGAGATGCAGGCGGCGATATCTTTATAAGGATGCACGGCATCGGCCAGCGCCTTAATATCATCGAGCGAGTAGTCCGTTTCGTGCGAAATCGTAATGCCAGCTGCCGGCGAGATGATGAGGTGTGTCTCCAGTTCGAGCGGTTTGAGGAGTTCTAATGCGCGAATGCCGTAGATGGCTCCGCTTGCGCCGCTAATGCCAATAATGATGCGTTTTTGTAACTCCATGATGTGTTTGGCTATAAAGTGAAAAGCTTCTTGCGAAAAGTTTTATTTTGGTCTTGACCGAAGAAAAATATTGACCATATTGCCAACTTTTGCTTTATTGGAGAAAAGCAGCAAAGCAGGTTGTAAATCAAAGTGTAAAATAGCACTAACATTAACACGGAAGAGGGCAGTTATGAATATCGTAGGACATACAGAAAACTTGGAACGCAAGCATGCCGTGCTTGAAAGTCTAATCAATCTTGAAGTAGGGCGACCGTTACCAGATTTTGTGAAAATTACCCAAATGAAGAAGCAAAAACTTCGTATTAAAGAGCGAATCCGTCAATATCACCCAGACGAAGTCGCTTAGCCTAGAGCGAAAAAGCTATCCTAATGCAAAAAGGGCGGTGAGTGTGAACTCGCCGCCCTTTTAATGCCTGGTGTAGGGGGAGATAATTGTGTCAATTCCTTTATCTTTTGCTATTTCATCTAGTTTTTCAGACCAGCTAGTGTACTTAGGTTGCGCCCCGATGTGGAGTCCTTTTCGAGCGGCCATTTTATCTAATTTTGTTGCTAAGGCGACTTTCTTTGATATGACCCGTCCGGATCTTTCATCTAAAGTAACTTTTGAAACAAGGGATTGAATTTTGCTCTTTATGCGAAAGACATGTACATTGGTTGTGCTTACTTTTGCGTCTAGTTCAGCGGCTATATCTTTGTTTTTCATCCCGTCAATGTACTTCATGGTGAAAATAGATTGTTCTCTTTCTGTAAGGTTGGAGGTGATGTATTGATATAGTGGTGTTTGTGAAACTTCCTGTATGTCGATGGAATTGTCAGAAAGTATGTTTAGCAAAGAGTAGTCTTCTGTTTCAAGGGAGGTAGTGGGTTTTAATTTCTCGCCTCTTGAGCGCAGTTGAATAAATTTATTGAACATCCCTGCTATTTTGGCGTTCCCTGTTGAATCAAGGGTGGCGTTTCGTAAAGAATTTTCAAGCATGTAACGAGCAAGAGTTTCTCGACTGGTTTGTTTCGCTTGCGGGTTGGAGCTGGAATGTCGGGCGGCGTATTGATGGGCTAACTCGTTATAGAGTATTCGTAAGGTTCCTAATTGTGGGGCTGCTTCATATTCCAGTTGATCGTTTGCATCTGTTTTGGAAATGTTGGAGGTAGAGATATTGGATTTCAACTCTTCCTTTTTTATGATGAGTTTGTTGGTGATGAATGTTTGAAGTTTAAAGAATTCTTCGCTTACAAGTGAGCTTTTGTGTTTGAGCTTTAAAGGGGTGAGTAGGACAGAAATGCCTAGACTAAGCCTTTCATCATGCTGCCATTGAGGCGATGAAATTCTCCCTGTTGTGATATCATACAAGTTAAGGAAGGCGTTGTAGCGATCTTTCGGAGCATCTTTGAGTATAATGCTGGCTAAGCTTATCCAGCCTTTTTTGTCGGCTTCATTTGAAATATCAAGAGACTCAATGAGGTCTGTAATTTCGGTTGGGGGCGTGTTGACCATACCCCCAACTTACTACATTTCTATTAAGTTTTGATTAAGCCGCTTCGACTTCGTCATCCAGCTCAGGTAACATGCCCAATGCGCGCATGTAAGTATCAAGAATCATTTCTTGCTCGTGGCGATCGGCCACTTCCATTTTGCGTAAAGAGACGATTTTGCGCAGAGCTTTGACGTCATAGCCATTGCCTTTTGCTTCGGCAAAAATTTCTTTAATATCGTCTGCGATGCCTTTCTTTTCTTCTTCTAGGCGTTCGATACGATCGATGATGCTGCGCAGTTGATCGCCAGCAATTCCTCCAACATTTACCATTTTAGTCTCCTTTTTGTATGGTTTGTCACCTTGAGTGCAGTGAAGGACCTTAGATTCTTCACTAAACGGTCAGAATGACAGTAGGCGAAGATATCTAATAGAAAAAGCTTGATAAGGGAAGCATTATCCCTTACGCACAACGCCTATTTATGTTAATATACCTATCTTGATAAGGGGGTAAGAGTTTTGATCGAAGTAACCGTACGTGACAATAACGTTGAGCAGGCTATGCGTGTGCTCAAGAAAAAGATGCAACGTGAGGGCGTTTTTCGCGAAATGAAAAAGCGTCGCCACTATGAAAAGCCATCTGAAGTCCGCGTTCGCAAGGCAGCTGAATCCATCCGCCGTGCACGCAAGATGTCCCGCAAAGGCAACGATTAAGATTCCCTTCTAGGAATTGTAAAAGAACCACTGGTAAAGCCTTTTAGATTATGTCTATTAGCTTTCCGGTGGTTTCTTTTTTGACATTTTAGTAAAAAAAACTACTATCCTTTTTTAATGTTAGGGGCTTGAGTGGCATGGCTGGAAAAGTAAGTATTGTAATGGGTAGCCAGTCCGATTGGCCAACCATGAAGCATGCCGAAGTGGTTCTTAAAGATTTAGGCGTTGAGGTGGAAACGAAGATTGTTTCTGCGCATCGTACGCCTGACCGAATGATCGAATTTGCAAAATCTGCGAAAGGTAATGGCATCCACGTCATCATCGCAGGGGCAGGCGGCGCGGCACATTTACCGGGCATGATCGCTGCTATGACGCCACTTCCGGTTCTCGGTGTTCCCGTTCAAAGTAAAGCGCTTAAGGGGATGGATAGCCTCCTTTCTATCGCGCAAATGCCAGGTGGAGTGCCCGTCGGTACCCTCGCTATTGGCGATGCAGGTGCGAAAAATTCAGGTATTTTAGCCGCCTCGATCATCGCGTTACATGATGAGGCCGTTGCACAAAAATTGACAGCTTACCGTCAGGCACAAACCGATTCTGTAGCAGAGGCTCCGACTGATGGTTAATGATAAAACAGTCATCACGCCCGGTAGCACTATTGGTATTTTAGGCGGAGGGCAGTTGGGGCGTATGCTCGTCAATGCCGCTTCTGAGTTGGGTTACAAAACACATATCTACTGTCCAGAAGAAGGGTCTCCCGCTTTTGAGGTCGCAACTGAATATACGGTGGCTTCTTATGAAGATACACTCGCCCTGCGTGATTTCTTGCAGAAGGTTGATGTGGTTACTTTCGAATTTGAGAACATCCCGCATGAAAGCTTAAAGCTGTTAGAGGAATCGGTTGCAGTGCGTCCGTCACCGGACTTACTGAAAATTTCGCAGAACCGTTTGCGTGAGAAAAACTTTATCAATGCACATGAAATCCCAACGGCGAATTACCACCGTGTTGCTTCGGCAGAGGAGATGGATCGCGCGATTGAGCGGGTAGGGGTGCCTGCCATCCTCAAAACTACAGAGCTTGGTTATGATGGTAAAGGGCAGGTTCGTATCGAAACTGAGGATGCGGCACAAGCGGCGTGGGATGCGCTTGGACACGTTGAGTGCGTGTTAGAGACCGTCATTGATTTTGAAATGGAAATTTCGGTGATTGTTTCGCGTGGTTTGAATGGCCAGCAGGCAAGTTTCAGCCCGGTGGAAAATATCCATAAAAATCATATTTTGGATAAAACGATTGCTCCGGCAAATTTATCAAAACCACTTTCTAAGAAAGCGCAAAAATACGCGCTCACTCTTGCAAAAGCGGCGGATTTGCGCGGCCTTCTTGCTGTCGAAATGTTCGTCACTAGAAAAGGTGAGGTGCTGATTAACGAGCTGGCTCCACGCCCGCATAATTCAGGGCATTGGACGATGGATGCCTGTGTCACCGGCCAGTTCGAACAACATATTCGCGCAGTTTGTAACTTGCCATTAGGCGGAACCGAGCGTATTTGCGATGCGGTCATGCATAACCTTATCGGCGATCAGGTTAATGATTGGCAGGATCATATCAAAAACCCCCATGCTAAAGTCCACCTTTACGGCAAAAAAGAAGCCCGCGCAGGCCGCAAAATGGGCCATGTGACGATATTGAAGGCTTAATGCGGCGTTGCTTGTCGTATTGAAAAAACTATAACCTTGCTGGTACGACTGACAGTTGCTAAATAATCTTTATTATAGAGTAAGATAGTCCTGTGAAATGCTTTCAGGCTGTCACACGATCTTAATAATACAGTGTTATACTATTGCTATGGTAAATATATATGACATATCACGCGCAGGCAGGAGCTTTCTAGATTATTTTCTGGAGAAAACGGGTGATATTTCTGAGCGAGCCGTCGAAGAAAAAGTGGTTAAAGAAGTTGGCAAAAAGGTGGTTGAGAGAACGGCTGGTGAAGCTATTTTCCGCCATGCTAGCAATAAACTGGCAGCCAACCCGAATGCCTCCAAAGCGCTATCTGCCGTGACAGGGGAATCCACATTATTAGGTGCTCGTACGGCGCATATTGGGCGGGCAACGGGAAGGGTTTCTGCCGTAGTTACGAACAAAATGGGTAGTTTACTAGCCGGTAAACTAGCCGGAGAAGTTGTGGGTAGTAGTCTCAAGGGGATGACTCGGGGGGTGCCCTTAGCGGGCGTCGCAATGACTGCCGGCTTTGCCTATGCCGAGCTTAACAATGGCAAAATAGATCAGAGACTGGATCATGCAGCAGTGGTTAGCCGATTCCTCAAGAAAACCCAAGGTAGGGATGTAGCTGTTAATGCAGTGACAGATGCTGATGTACGTGCTTACGCTGAGGTGAATCCCATTGTTGCTGAAGAAATGAAGCAAAACACAGTTGGAGTGATAGTCGATCTCTATTCAGACCCACTAAATCCAGTGAGTAGGCTGACGATACCTGCGTATGCAGCTTATCAGGCTTATATGGGGCCGCCAGCGCATGAAGTACTTGCACAAATACGCGAAGAATATGCTTCAGGTGCAGAGGTTGGGATTGGGTCTATTATCGGCTTGGTGGCGGCATCGGGTCTGCCAATTGGAGATATGGATCTTGAAAATTTGAACGAAATGCAAGTGGATTCGATTCGTGAAGTGGCGGCGGAATTTGCTGACCGCATCAATCGTACGGGTAACCTAAGCGCGGGTGACTTGCTTGAGGTGGTAGGCGAAGGCCATTTCGCTAAAGGCGTTGAGAAGGTGATGCACCGTCAGTTGCTCGAATATGCACAATCGCAAGAAAACTGCGACGGCGTGTTAGAGCAAAACGGTCAGAAAATGGATGCGATTATTGCTCAAGCGCAAGGAATTGATATGAACTGGAAGCAAGATATCGTGTGTGAAGCGGAGCCTCAGCAATGCGGACCTGTCGATCTAGCGGCGATACAACAGCAAATGCAAGGCTTTAGTGATGGCTGTGATGAAGTTGAGAATGCTCCTGTCATTGCAACAACAGCGCCCAATTCGAACCCGTCTAGCCTGCAAGAGGGGCGCTGCTAACTGTCCTGCTTAATTGATCTGGTTAAGAGAACCACTCTGTACTCGACACTGTTGAACAAGACACAGCAGAGAGTTCATTGTAAAACCAGCTAGCGTAATAATCTTAGGCTAACCGTAGAGTTCACAATCTCAGTCAAAACATCTGAAAGTATAACACCGCTCTGTGCGACACGAGAGTTCTCTGGTGCACTGGCGCAATAATCCATCGTAGCCCCTGTAATGCCTTCTGCATGTGCGGTGCTAATACCCGCCTCGCTGGTGAAATCACCAAAACGAATCGTCCAAAATATTGTATTTTCGTTAAGTGCTTTTATTTGATCGCAGTAATCAATGACTTCTGCATAGGCAGGCATACACTGATCCTGAAGTGCCGTAGGAAAGCTAGCCGGATAGGTTGCCGGGGCAGGGTAAGTTGCAATAGCATAAGTATTGGTATCGCATGCAGTATTGAATTCTCCAGTAGAGCGTGCCACATCATAAATAGGTGAATTGTAACCGGTAGGAGTGGTTTGCCATGCAGCGGTATCGCCATTTTCCACCACTGCTCCACCGCAGAAACCCAGACACTGATTCAGCTCAAGGCGGAGTGGCCAGGTTGGCCCTGATGCTCCTACCGTAGAATTGAAATATCCATCCGTCATAAAGATAACCACCTTAATAGCTTCAGGGCGGCTACTACTCTGGATAAGGCTTTCAACTTCACTTAAACCACAGCTGCCACAGGTGCTTCCCTTTAGAATGAGGAGCTGATCTAACTTAGCGTCGGTAAAATAAGCGAGATTAGTAAAGTTTGTCAGGGTTGCGGCGGTTGATGTGCCATACGCCACTGCATTTAATCTAAAGCGCCCTTCTTCATTGTCATAAGTTGATAGCAGGTCAACCATATTGCGGATTGATTCTTTCGCTGCTTGTTGACGGCTCACAGTAGTGCCACTAACCGGCGAAATGCTGTCTACTCGGGACATGGAATTTGAAACATCAACCACAAGATAATAATCAATGAGAGGAGTCTCGGAAGATGCGACTTGTACTTTCGTGCCGTTTGAAACTTTACCAGAGCTTACGCTCCCACTAAAGCCGATAAAGTAAGGAACCTCAAGGTCATTGGCGAGCACTTCTAGGCTATTATCGCTTGGATCCTGAGTAACACTGATATTATCTGCATACACATAGTTAATTCCATATTTGTCTGGCGGTAAGTTAGCCTCGAAAAATGCCTGAACATCGGTAATGTCACCATCTTCATGACCGGCTGCCAGTGCAGCAGAATCTACCGCTGCGCCAATGGCAGTCTTCGTCAAGTAGGCCCGCCCTAAATCTAGGTTAAGCGCGAGTAGAATCATTAGACCATTAATCATAAGTGCAAAGAGCACTATGACTGTCCCTGATTCATCTTTTAGTAATCTACGTAACATCATCTACTCCATTAACGGGTTGCAATATGCAGGATTGCAATAGCATTGATAACAAGGCGGTGGAGGGGGAGGGCCACAAAGGCTCGGGTCACACCAACATTGAGTGCAAGGCGGTGGAGGTGGTGGGTCATCAGTGCCGGTGCCAGTGCCAGTACCAGTACCACCGCAATTGGATATAGGGTAACACTGATTAGTGGATGAACTGTAATATTCACATGCACCACAGGTTACAGGAGCCTCACATTGACCATTTGTAAATATTTGGCCTGCTGGACAGCATTCACCGTTTGTAAATACTTCGCCTTCTTCACATTCACATTCTGATGCTGACAGACCAAAGCAGGGGCCATTCTTGCGGCACTCTTTTAAGCTCGGTGGATCAATTGAGTAAAAGGTGGTGTCATTGGGGCATGGGCAATTGTTGGGCACTTTATAGCAGAGGTACCCGTATTGAGGGTCACCCTGAGAGCAGATTTCATATTCGGATTCTACGCAAGGGAATTCTACGGCTGAAGGGTCGCCTAAAGGGGTGGTGAGTTCGCCATAACGACTACGATAAAGATGACTGGAAACAACTTGGGTCTCTTCTAAGAAAGGAACGCCGAAAGCGAGCAAATTAGGGCTAAATGGGTTGAAATCAACGGAAACGGTCACATAAATCAGGTTTTCTCCATCTCCCATATTGGTAATAAAACTTGAAGCGATACCGGGGTCTATGGTTGATAAGTCAGATGCAAAACCGGTCTGATTATTATAACGCCACGAGGTGGCGGGCGGTTCATTTTCGTTTTTATCGATATTGGAAATAGTGACATTGATAGCGTTTGGTGAGCTGCCAAATGGGGTCATTAAAGTAAAGGCTAAATTTGCATATTCTTGGATTAAATCAGTCGTTAAGAGTGCGTTATTATAGCCAAAATCAGATGGATCTGCAGAAATATCCATCGGCACTGACATAGATATGGAGTCAGCTAATACGCTGGATGTCTTAATTGCTTTTTGCTGCATGAGAATGTAGCGAGCATAATCAACGACGGGAAACAGAAATATGAGTAACAACGGAAGTAGGATGGCAAATTCAATGGCCGCCGAACCCTTTGTTTCGCGTTGAAAGTTAGCAATAAATCTAGATATTTTTAACATCATGGTTCGTTCCTTAAGGCCGTTGACGAGCTAATAACCGCTTCACCATTGGGAAAGCCCAAGATGCTTGTAATGCCCGGAGTAAAAATTGTCTTTTTGTAGAAAGAAATATAGGTAATCATATCGCCAGGTTGGCCTAATTCCAAATCAGGCGGGCCGGCATCACATTTTTGGTTGTTATTTGTGTCGTCATAGGAGAGGGGTGCACAAGGGCATTGTGTTCCATTAGAGCATTGCTCTGCAGGAGTGTTACTATAGTCAATTGTCGTGTTTATGGCCAGGTCAGTACTGATGATCACTTTATCTACTGGCATAATACCATAAGATTTCTCTCCAATTTTATCACGAATAAGTTGTGAGATGCTTGAACGATCCTCAGCAATTTTTGCCTCGCGGGTTGCTTCGTACATTGCGCCTTCTAAGACAAACGAGTAGAAAAAGATGATCGTGATTTCGTAAAATGTCATCACAATGAAGAGGAAAACAGGCAAAATAAGCGCTGATTCTACAATTACAGATCCTTGTTCTTTGAACAAAAGAGAAGTTATGTTTTTCAATGTTGACCCTTTATCTTGATGTAACGATACGTAATTGCATTTTTTTAAAATCTAAAAAGGCAGTAGCCTGCGCATAATACTAAAAAATGTGATGTTTGTACATTACTAATAACCTTTGTTGTCATGACAATTTTGTGACGGAACGCATCCAAATGTGTGCCTGTTATGCAGATGTCTGCCTACTATAAGCTAGGTGGACTCGTGATTTGGCCCGAGCCAACCAACCATCCTCTTTTGCGTGATCGATATAGTCGGCAGGCCTCTCGCCTAGTGCGAGGGGCCTTCTTTTGCCTATACTATATTTTGCGGGTATGTCGTACGCTTTGCAATTAGGTGTAAATTCGCAATATTGCGCGGATGTTGCGAATAAACTGCGAGTAAATACCACTAACGCGCTGTTTTTTATCAAGGTAGTGGTGCCCGCGGTCAGACTCGAACTGACACGCCCATAAGGACAACAGATTTTAAGTCTGCAGCGTCTACCATTCCGCCACGCGGGCACTGTTGCCTTTTTACAAAGTTATGCGCTCTCTACAAGCAATTAAAATCATATCGTGTAGTTTTGTTTGCTCTGTGTGGCTTTCCTGTTAATTCTTATAAAAAGAAAAACACACAGGGGATCTCTCGTGAAAAAAATTACAGCGACACTTTTATCAGCTTCTTGCCTAGTTCTAATCAGTACGGCGTCTCACGCTGAAAAGCGTTGGCCTAACTGGTATCTCGGTTTGCATGGTGCGCTTACTTTCGTCGGTGAGCAGGATCTTAACAGTAGCTCTATTGGCGGTGCTCTTGAACAGGATAATGGTGCAGGCTACGGTGTGTCACTCGGTTATCGCCCCCGCATTGAAACGGGTGAATGGAGCAATATGCGTCTTGAGGTCGAATGGCATCATCAGCGCGGAGATATTGATACGGTTGGTGGCGCGACAAGTGCTGGTAGCGTACGCGCAAACTCTGGCTTGTTTAATGTATTTTATGACGCTGAGACCAGTATGCCAGAATGGCGTCCTTACGTGGGTTTAGGTCTCGGTTTTGCTGATCTCCAGTTGAAAAACACTCCCGGCGTAGCGGCATCAGGTTCTGAAGATACGGTGTTTGCTTGGAATGCGATGATTGGTTTAGGGTATGTTCCGACATGGATGCCGTTCACGGAGCTAACGGCAGGCTACCGTTATTTCTCAACGTCTGATGGTGAGTTTGCTACGGCAGCGGGCAGTAAATTCGAAATGGAATATGACTCGCATAATATCGAAGCGGGTATGAAATTCTTATTCTAGTCCGTTTAATCTAACGAATATTCAATCTTCATTTCTTCTAGCATGCTGATGGCTTCAGCTTGAGACTGTTTTAGTTTGTCTTCGGCTGTGCTGGTGAAAACGAGCTGTGCGCCAAAGCGTGCTTCTTTTAAGAAAGGGTAACTGCCAATTTCGACTTCAGGGAATCTATCTTGCAGTGCAGAGAGTGGTGTGGCGATATCGCCTTCACGCACATAAGCGGTGATCGTCAGGTTTAGGGCAATGTCGCCCCCTTTAAGGGTCGGACGAATTTGTTGGAACATAGCCTGGAATATTTTAGGTACGCCAGCCATCACAAATACATTCTCCATTTTATAGCCCGGTGCGGTGCTGACGGGGTTCGGCACGAGTGTCGCGCCTAGGGGGACTTCTGACATTTTCATACGGGCGTCGGTTTGTTGGTCTGGTTCGTAATAGTTGCGAAGCAAGCGTTCTGCCTCGGGGTGGCGATGAATTTCTACGCCAAAGGCTGCTGCAACGCTGGCAGAGGTGATATCGTCATGGGTGGGGCCAATGCCGCCAGAGGTAAAGACATAATCGTTCTGAGCACGCAGGCGGTTAATGGCTGCCACAATATCGGCTTCTTCATCGCGCACAATGCTGCATTCATTAAGTTGAATTCCCATGGCTTTGAGCTCGCCGCTTAGCCATAGCATATTCGCCTCTTTGGTGCGTCCTGAGAGGATTTCGTTTCCGATAATAATAATGGCTGCGGTAATCGTTGTCATTAGGTGCCTTTGTTGGTTGCAGTTTCCTGTGCTTTTCCGTAATAAAGGGGGAACGTAAATCTTATGCCGATTGAAAGCAATGTTTGATACTAGACCGATCGTAATTCACCCTCCGCACGCTTATGAATCAATGCGCAAGGCTGGCCGTCTGGCCGCTGAAGTTTTGGATGCCATGACTGATGCGGTAAAGCCTGGCGTTACCACGCTAAAGCTTAATGATATCTGCCACAAAATGATTGTGGATGCGGGGGCTATTCCAGCACCGCTCAATTATAAAGGCTTTCCCAAATCTGTTTGCACTTCGGTCAATCATGTCGTGTGCCATGGTATTCCTGAAAACCGAGCGCTTAAAGAGGGCGACACGGTGAATATTGATGTGACGGTGATTGTGGATGGCTGGCATGGCGATACAAGTCGTATGTATTGGGTGGGCGAGCCCAATCTAAAGGCAAAGCGCCTGACAGAGATTACGCATCAAGCGATGATGTTGGGTATCGGCCAAGTAAAGCCAGGTGCGACGACAGGTGATATTGGGCACGCAATCCAAACCTTTGTTGAAGAGCATGGCTATAGCGTGGTTCGTGATTATTGTGGGCATGGTATTGGGCAAGAGTTCCATACCTCTCCGAACATTATGCATTATGGTAAACCGGGCGAGGGGGTGACCTTGAAAGAAGGCATGTTCTTTACCGTAGAGCCGATGGTGAATGTGGGTAAAGCGGCAACCCGCCTAAATGCAAGGGATGGTTGGACCGTGACGACGCGTGATCGTTCACTCTCTGCTCAGTTCGAACATAGTCTTGGCGTGACGGCGGATGGTTTTGAGCTCTTTACTGAATCATCGACTGGAAAGCACTGCCCTCCCTATGGTGGCTAAGTTAGAGGCGAAGCAAGAAGATTACCGCACCGGGCATCGTGGACGGCTACGGCAGCGCTTTATTGCTGGTGGGGTGGATGCGATTGCTGATTATGAATTGCTCGAGCTGCTCTTATTCGCGGCCCATCCGCGTGGAGATGTAAAGCCCATTGCCCATCGTTTACTGAAGCATTTTGGCGGTGCAGGTCAGGTATTGAGTGCGACTCCCGAGGCATTAGCGGCAGTCGAAGGTATCGGTGAAGCCGCAATTGCCGCGCTTAAGGCGGCTGAAGCTTCAGCTCAAGTTCTCTTGCGGTCACGGGTCGACAAAGGTCCTGTGATCAGTAACTGGACGAGTCTATTAGATTATGGTCGCAGTTTGCTCGCGGGTAAAAAGAAAGAGGAATTCCATATTCTCTTCCTCAATAGCAAAAACGAGCTGTTGGCTGATGAAAAGCAGCAGAGTGGCACGGTTAATCATGCGCCGGTTTATCCGCGTGAAGTGATCTCTAGAGCGTTAGAAATTGGGGCAAGTGCCATTATTTTGATGCATAATCACCCCAGTGGTGATCCAACTCCCTCGCCAGCGGATATTAAAGTGACCCGAGATATCGTGCAGGCTGGACTTGGCGTATCTATTAGCGTGCATGATCATCTCATTATTGGTGCAGATGGTTATTATAGTTTTAAGAGTGAAGGTTTGATCTAATGAAATACCTTGTGACGGGCGGAGCGGGTTTTATCGGTTCGCATTTATGCGACTTGCTACTGAGCGCCGGACATGACGTTGTTGTGCTGGATGATTTTTCGACGGGTAAGCGCGAAAACTTGGAAAGTAACTTGATGGTGATCGAGGGTTGTATCACTCAGCCACTAGATGTTGCGCAAGCCATGTCGGGGGTTGACGGCGTCTTCCATTTGGCAGCAGTCGCTTCTGTCACGCGTTCGGTTGAGCAGTGGGCGCAGACGCATCGTATTAATCAGTCTGGCGCGGTCGAAGTATTTGATCAAGCCGCAACGCTTGGTGTGCCTGTTGTTTATGCATCTTCAGCCGCCGCTTATGGTGATAATACCAATCTTCCACTCAAAGAGAGCGCGGAGACAAAACCGCTAAGCCCTTATGGTTTGGATAAGTTGGCATGTGAATGGCAGGCGCAAGTTGGGGCGCATATTAAAGGACTCAAGTCTGTCGGTTTGCGTTTCTTCAATGTGTACGGCCCGCGTCAGGATCCCAAATCCCCTTATTCAGGGGTGATTTCAATTTTTGCAGATAAGCTAAAAGCAGGGCAGGCGGTTGCGGTCTTTGGCGATGGAGAGCAGACGCGTGATTTTATCTATGTAGCGGATATTGTTGCGACGCTCGAAGCTTCAATGCAGAAACTTCATTCGGGTGAGGTCGACCAGTTGGTCAGCAATGCGTGCACGCAGCAAAGCATTTCTGTAAATCAATTGGCGGAAACCTTGTCAGAAGTCGGTTCCATTATAGCTGAGATTCAGCATAAACCAGCGCGCGAAGGGGATATTAAGCATTCCTGTGGCGATGCCTCTTGCATGAATCAGCAGTTGGGTGTAGTGGCGAAAACTTCGCTCAAAGTGGGCTTGGAGGCATTATGGAAAAGTTTATAATTCTCGCTGTTTCGCTGGTTCTATCGGCGGTATTTTTTGTCTCTGCTAATGCACTAGGAAAAGATAAAGCTGAAAAATGGGTGGTTTATTATGGTGAAGCGTTGCCCTCTGAGCGCTTTATTGATTATGATGTGATTGCGTTTGATAGTCGAGCTCACCCTGCGTTACGTCCCTTGCAAAATCGCGGAAAAACCATTCTTGGTTATTTGAGCGTGGGGGAAGCAGAGAGTTACCGTCATGATTTTCAGGCCATTAAAGATATGGGGGTTTTGTTAGAAGAGAACCCTGAGTGGCCCGATCATTTCGTGACCGATATCCGGAATCGTAAATGGGTGAAATATCTTGTGGAAGTGAAGATTCCGGAAATTTTGCATAGAGGGTTTGACGGGGTGATGCTTGATACGCTCGATAGTGCCTTGTACCTTTGGGAAAAGGATAAGAAAAAATATGCAGGGATGGATCAGGCTGCTGTTGATTTATTGGCGACGATTCGCCGGCATTATCCGAAAATTAAAATTATGCTGAATCGTGGATTCCCGGTGTTGCCGGAAGTTGTGCCTTATATTGATATGGTTTTGGCCGAGAGTATTATGGTTAATTTCAAAACCAATTCAACGCAGGCAAAGTATTTCCCTGAAGCGGTGACGCAAGAGTATGTTGCTGCTATTACGGCGGCGCAAAAGGTGAATCCAGATCTGAAGGTTTACAGCCTAGATTATTGGCCTATTTCGGATGAAAAGGAAGTTCGTGATATTTACAAAAAACAGCGTGAGCGGGGTTATGTGCCTTATGTCACCACGATTGATTTGATGGAAGAGCATGAGGAGCCTAAGTAATGATACGTTATTTACTATGTATTTTTGTTTTGTTGGTTCTGCCGCTTTCTTCGACGGCTAAAGTGGCTGATTTTGCCGTAGGGGAAGAGCTTCCGCGCCATATTATTGCTCTCTATGATAGTGAGTTTGAGGGAGATCCTCGTTATACCAAAATTCATCAGTTTCTTGAAATGCCGCTAAACCATCTTGGTTTTATTGTTAAATATCATGATATTCGCAAGCCACTGCCGAAGCTTGATGATTCAGTGCGTGGAATTGTTACATGGTTTTTGACGGATACCTCGATAGATGAACCGACTCCGATGATGGATTGGATGCATGAGGCGATTGATAGTGGTAAGAAATTGCTTGTCATGGGCGGGATCGGAGTTTCCGAGAAGTTTCGTGAAGATGATGCAAATGTTAAAAAACTCAATAAATTGATGCATCGTATTGGGGTGCATGATCACAATGACTGGGTGAATATTGTGCATAGCGTGAAGATTGTGAAAGCAACGCCCGAGATTACGAATTTTGAGCGTGAATTTCAGGGAGAAATAACGCCTTATTTGGCAACAAGTGTTGTGGGTAGCGATGCTAAAACTCACTTAAGGTTATATGCTCGGCAATATAAAAACCCGAGCGCGGATCTCATTATTACGAACAGTAATGGGGGGTATGTTGCACAAGGTTATGGGGTGTTTCAGTTATATAATGAAGAAAAAGAAGAACTCGTTCTAAGCCAGTGGTTTATAAACCCTTTCTTGTTTGCCAAGCAGGTGTTTGAGGATGCATATTTACCGAAACCTGATGTCACAACGCTTTATGGAAAACGCGTTTTCTATAGTCATCTTGATGGAGATGGTTGGAACAACTTGACGGAAGTTGAAAAATACAAAAACAAGAAAATTCTCTCCTCTGAAGTTCTCTATGAAGAGGTGTTTAAACCGTATGATGATTTTGGCTTTACGGTAGGATTGATTGTTTCGGAAATTCGTCCGGATTGTTATGGGGTTCCCGATAGTTTGCCTGTGGCTAAAAAAATTATGGAACTCTATAATGTTGAGCCAGGTAGCCATACGTACAGTCATCCGCTTTATTGGGGGTTCTATGCTGATGGAGATATTCATAAGGAAGAGGCGTTTAAGGAATTCTTCCCTAACCAGCCAGGTGAGCGCTTCTTTTTATCTGAAATGATCCTTGGTGATGAAGAATTGAAAATACAGATTGATCAGAAATATGAGCCGGTTCTCCAGTCAGGAGAGGAAATACTGCGTGGTATACGTGACCCGAGTAATTCCCCTGAGGTTATATTAAAGAAATATAAGACACCACGTAGTTATGCGTGTGAACCGTTTAACCTTGATAGAGAGGTGCGCGGCTCGATTGATTATATTGAAAAGCTTTTAGGTGGAAAAAAAGTAAAGCTTTATCAATGGTCTGGCAATACAACGCCCTTTGAGGCGGCGATTGCACAAACCCGTAAGTTGGGATTGCGTAATATTAATGGGGGCGACTCGCGCTTTGATACGGAATACCCTTCTTATGCGACGGTAGCTCCTTTGTCAGCCCCCATTGGTCAGCAACGTCAGATTTATTCTTCTAATAGCAATGAGAACACTTATACGAACCTTTGGACGGATCGGTTCTTCGGTTTTAAGTACCTGCAAACGACGGTAAATAATACAGAATCTCCGATTCGAGTGGCACCTTATAATCTCTATTTTCATACTTACTCTGGAGAGAAGGATGCTGCTTTAACTGCCGTGAAGGAGAATTTGGAATTTGCGCGCAAACAAAATGTATTCCCTATTTTGGCGAGTGAGTATGCCGCAATGGCCGATAGTTTCTTCGAGGTGAAGTTCCGTAAGCTAGGCCATGAATATTGGAGTATTGAAAATAGAGCGCAGTTAAGGACGATTCGCATTGATGAAGCGACTCTAAGAACGGTCGATTTTGATAAGTCAGATGGAGTGATTGGGCAGACGTATTATCAAGGCAGTTTATACATTGCTTTGGATGCGGATAAGAAAAAAGTATTACTAAAGCTAAGGCCTGTGGATAAGCTTGAAGACTATGAAAGTGCCAAACAGCCTTATGTCATTGAAAGTAACTGGGAAATTAAAGGCTTGCAATTTAGTAAAAATTCGTTAAGTTTTGCCGCAGCAGGGTTCGGAAAATCTGATATTGTTATTCAGATGCCGAGTTCGTCTGCAGCCAAAATACAACTACATGATGGTGAAAAAATATACGAGGAGCGGATTGCGGAAGTAGATGTTTACAATCGTCTGCGCTTGGTAATAGATAACCCTAAAGCGCCGATCGGTATCTCGATTCTGATGGATAAAAAATGAAAAAATACCTGATACTACTACTACTTATTGTTTTGGGCGCGGCGCTTAGCTTTGTCTTAATTCCTGATGCGCGTGAGATCGCGCTCATGCAGTTCCGTGATAAGGAATTTGAACAGGCGCGTGTGACCTACGAGCAGCGACTCGCAGCCGGCGATCTAACCGTTGAGGTCGTAAGTGCTTTAACGAATCTGCATTTGCAGTCAGGTGATGTTGATAAAGCGATTGATGTGATGCAGCGTTTTGTGGCAGAAAATTCAGATAATGTGAAAGCTCGTCACGAGCTAGGCAAGTTATATCAATTTGCGCAACGTCTGGATGATTACCTGAGAAATCTTGAAGAGATTAACCGTATTGAGAAAAATGCCGATTCACTCGGTACAATGAATGAAATGTACGCGGCTTCTCAAGATTATGAAAAACAGGAGCCAGCACTTGAAGCGTTGGTGGGGGCAGCGGAAACGCGTCAGCCCAATCATTACCGTAATTTAGCACGTTTGAAATCGTCGCAGCAAAAATTAGACGAAGCGATTGTGACATATCAGGAATTATGGCAGGTTCATCCTGACGCGTTTAAGTTCGATGATCTTGAAGTGATGATGACGTATCAGCTTGAGTTGGATCATGTCGAAGATGCTTATGCGTCAGCAGTTAAATATGCCGAAAAGCAACCTAAGATGAAGGAGATAGCGCGTCTTGTTAATGTGCTTCATTATCGTGGTGATGCTGAGATTGCGATGCGCTTTCTGGAACCTTACGAAGGTCAGCTGCCGCAGCATCCAACTTTAGGGGTCGAGAAGGCATATATTTTACTGGCACAAAATAAGCGTACAGAAGGATATGAAGTTCTGCGTTGGTTGGATGGGGTGATGACGCTTCCTACCGGTCTTCAGCGCGAATATATTTATCTGTTGGCGCAAAATGGTGAATATGAAGAGGCGCGTTCTCGCCTGCAAGCGCTAGATTTCTCTATCTTGCAAGAGAGCGAAGGGATTTCATTGATCGAATTAGCCTTAATTAGCCCTGAATCAAAGTTGATGCCTGTGCTTGAGGCTAAGCTTTCAGAGAATGTCGCGGCTAATTATAATGTTTTGCAGGCGGCGATTGCTGCCGCGACAAATAAGCCAAATTGGAAAGCCCTTATGAACGGGGTGGATAAAAATGAGTTAACGAATGCTCAGCGTCTTCAAATGGCCAATGTTTGCTTGCGCAGTGGTAAGCGTTCTTGTGTAGGTGGGTTTTTAGAGGCGTTGAACTTGGATGCTTTGTCTAAGCCGCAAGTTTTGCAAGCGGCTGGAATCTATATGGAAATTGGTAATTACAAGATGGCGCGAACGCTTGTTGAGCCAATTTATCAGCAAGACCCACAAGATGTGGCTGTATCAGCGATGTATGTTCGTTTGGCAGCGGCCAATGGCAAAGCAGATGTGGTTAAAAGCTGGATTGCTTCAAACCCTAACGCTTCAGAAGAATCGCTGCGTGATATCTACTTTACTGCGCAACGTTATCGCCAGTCTAACATTGCTTTGGATACGGTTGATGTCTTAGCGAAAAATTATCAAACCGAAAAAAATCTAGGCTTCCTGATTGATGCTTATGTCGCCAATGGTCGTTATGAGGCGGTATTGCCCTACTTCCGTGAGAAATCGACGCTTAGCGGTAGTGACCGTGAAGATTATCTGTATGTACTAACGAAATTATCTCGTAAAAATAATCGTTACAGTGCTGAGCTTGTTGAATTCGCAGGAAAAGAAATGCGTCGCCCAGGTGTTAGCTTTAAGCAAAAGCAGGCATTGGTTTATGCGTTACTTGATGCAGGTCGTCCAGATGTTGTCTTGCCGTTCATCGAAGAATTCGCTCGTAACCATGGCGGGCAATGGATTGAAGTTTATGCGGGTAACTTGGATAAGTTAGGGCGTCATTCTGAAGCTCGCGATTTCCGTATGCGTTTGGCGATGAATCCTAGTACGTCTGACAAAGCGCGTCGTTCAATTGCTTTCCAACTTTTGGAAAAAGGTTTTAGAGTGGATGCTGAGAGCTTATTTGCTATGATGGCAGATGGTGCTGCTCCAGAAAGCACGGCTGTCCAGCAACTGCTCTATTTGTGGGGCGCGCGTCCAAATATTGATAAAATTGACTGGCTTGGTGCGCGTTATGCGAGTGAAACAAACCCGATGGCGCAAGCTAAATGGGCGAGTTATGTTGCTAACTATTCAACGCGCGATGATTTACTAACGGTTGTGAGCCGTTTTCCCGAGCTTGTGAATGAAAAGCCGGTTCAAGATCGTTACTTTGATGCTCTGAATCAGATTGAACAGTTGGGCGCTTATGGCGATGATTTGTTGAGCCGTGATGATATCAGCCCATCGGCACTGCGTTTATTTGCTCGTGCGGCACGTGGTTACAACCTTAATGGGCATGCACTGCAAGCTTACCATCGTTTGAATGATGCTTTGGGTGGAGATGCAGAGGCGATGCGTGTGATTGGTATCTTGGCATTTAGCCGCGCTGATTACTCTGAAACGCTAGAATATCTGACGCCTTACGTTGAGTATCGCGAAGAGAATCCTGGTTACCACGAAGAAGATTATGAAGCCTATTATTATCTCGCGGAAACATTGAAGCGCGATCGCGATATGGATGCTGCGAACGCTTATTATGCAAAAGCATTGGAAGCAGTTTCAGTGGTGCGTGAAGCGGATATCGATTCTGTATCTAAGACCGCGCAAAGCTTGATTGGCTATGGTGATGAGCAGCAAGGTCGTGAATATTTTCAGTCAGGTCTTCAGCAGTTCCCAGCGAACCGTCTCTTAGTGGCTGATTACATTAGTAGTGTGATTGAGTTGAAAGATTATGACTTAGCAAAAGAGTTGCTGGCTTCTTCACCAGTTGCAACCGTTACTAATGGTTATGTGGGGCAATCGCTTGACTTGCCTCCATCAAGCGCTTCGCGCTATCAGGTGCAAGTGGATGGTAACGAGGCTGTTTTACGCTTCGAAGGCCCGGTACCGGAGAATTTTGCTCTCTTGCATGCAACGAAAATCCAATTTCCATGGTTAAGCTATGTTAGCCAAAGCTATGACGAAGTTTTGATTGTGGCAGAGTCTAACTACAATTTGGAAATTCAACCGCTTTCTGCAGGGTATGTTCTAACAGCAGTGACGGCACCAAACTCGGCGCAAGAGCGTTTTGCCGAAGAGCTGGATGTGCGTTACCAAATGTTGGATGCACGTGTGGATCTGGAAACAGGTGAGCATTATGATGCGACAAACGACCTTCTGGAATTGACGGAATTGCATCCGAATAACGCGACCTTGTTAGGTTATACCGCAAACGCGTTGAACTTTACGGGACGTTGGAAATATGCGCAGCGCCTTCTTGAGCGTGCGAATGAGATCATGCCTGCAAACGAAGATATCCTTGCGTTGCAACGTGATATCAATATCCGTCGTGATGCTGAAAACCATGTGAAAGTGGATTACGAATGGGTTTCTGTTGGTGATAGTGATGAGAAGATCTGGACGCTTTCAGGTTTGGTTTACGTCGATGAAGAACTTGAAATCGGTGCGAAACTACAGACAGTCGATGTTGATGCAGTGAATGTACGTCGTATCGATGGTCGTTTGGGTAACTTCGATGAAGATGCGCAACGTGGCGAGATCTTTATCGCTCACGAAGATCTCGACGGTCAGCGCATTCAAGCTTCACTCTACGGCAATAATGATACATTTGGTTTAGGGATGTCCTATCAGTGGCTGAACTCGGTGGGTGTCTCTCGTGTCTATGCTGAGTATCAGCGCCCCAATTGGGACTTCATTGAAGGTATCTTAGATGATGCGACACGTGATCGTATCGGTTTTGATCATTCTTATGTTCATAATCCCCTATGGTCGTTTAACGGTGGCGTCGCCTTTAACCGTTACAACCTTAAAGGTGAAGATGATGTCGCTAAATCAATGAGCGGTTTGTTCAGTGCAACGCGTACGTTACAAGGGGTAGGGCCTTACTTGGCAGCTAACTACACGCTTGATGCGGAATATCGTATCGGTGAAAAACTCTTTACGGACAATCTAGGCGGGCGTTACTTCCCTCTATTGGATAGCCGCGAAGTACATACTGCATCATTGATTGCGGCGGAACAATTTACGCCACAAACGGATGGTTTAATCCAAGCCGGTTATAGTTATGACCGCTTGGGAGGAAATGGTCCGCTGGTAGCGGGACAGTTAACGCATCAAATGTTCGAAGAACAACTTGAAGCACAAATTCGCGGAAGCTACGGCGCCCGTACAAGTGATAGTGAAGGTGATACGGCTCGTTTGGGCGGTCATCTCAAATGGAGGTTTTAAACAATGTCGACTGCAGAAATTTACGCACCTAAAGAAGAGCACAGCTTTTTCCTAGGGTTACGTGCATCAGCACTACTTGAGATGGCAATTATCTTCTTTTTGCTATTGGTTGCTAATACGGTGTTTGGTGATGGAAATCGCTTCATGAGCTATACCCCGCATCCGTTCTGGGTGGTGGTGATTCTCATGGCAGTACAATATGGTACGGCTGAAGGTGTTTTAGCCGCAATATTAGCCTCTCTCTTCTTGTTGATTGGTAATTTGCCAGAGCAAACGCTTAATCAAGATATGTATGAGTATCTGTACATGCTCTTCCGTCTTCCGATCTTATGGCTTATTACCGCCGTTATTGTGGGTGAATTGCGCCAACGCCATGTGCGTGAGCGTGAGCACCTGCTTACAGAATTGCATGATTCACGTGAGCGTGAACGCATTATTGCGGAATCTTACAGCAGTGTGAAAAGCTTGAAAGAGAAGCTAGAGCTTAAAATTGCAGGTCAGCTACGGGGTGCGGTGAATACGTTCCGTGCAGCGAAAGCGATTGAGAAAAATCATCCGACAGAAGTGCTACAAGGGGTTCAAGAACTTGTTCGTTCGACCATGCAGCCTGAGAAATTCTCGGTTTACGTATTAAACAAAGATGGCTTGGTGCCAACGATTACTTACGGGTGGTCCTCTGAAGATAAATACCGTGAGAAATATGGGGCTCAAGATGAGATCTATAAATCAGTTATCGGTGCTCAACAGACGCTATGTATCGCGAATAATGATCACCAAGGTATCCTTGATGGGCAAGGTGTTTTGGTTGGCCCATTGGTTGATAAAGAGACCGGTGAGATTAGCGGTATGTTGAAAATTGAGGAAATTGGTTTCCTTGATCTAAACTTAAGCACGATCGAAACGTTCCACGCGATTTGCGAATGGGTAGGGGTGGCGCTTGTTAATGCGAATCGCTATCAGGACGCAAAAGAAGGTAGCTTGATAAACCCAGATAACAACCTCATGAGTTATGGCTATTACAAGCAATATACTGACTTTATCAGCGCCCTTGGAAAACGTGTTGGCTTCTCTGTGAACATGATTCTGATTCAATTAACGAATGCAGATAAATTGACAAGTGAGCAGCGTACGAAAACGGCACGTGTAATTTCAGAAGCCGTAGCCGAAGCGCTACGTGCGGTTGATATGGCATTTGATTATCAGAAAAATGGTGAAGAATATTCAATTGTTCTACCTGCGACAAATCGTAGCGGTGCGAAAATTGTACTTAGCAAGTTAGAGGAAAGCATTGCCGGTAAGTTGCCGAAAACTATTCCAGCAGACTTTGCTTTGACGACTCACACGATTCATGAAGCGTAAAACAGATTAGAGACCATGATGCATAATGATTCTACATTAACGGTTGATGATTATCTCGACGGCGCTGACGTCCACGAGGAACATTACCAACCAATTACCGGCGCGCCGCTTGCGATGATCTTCTGTATATTGTTGGCGATTGGGCACGGCTTTAATATTTATCTGCTATTTTGGCAGGGCACTACCCCCCTTATGAATTTGGTTATTCATATTATATTGGTTGCGATTGCTGGGTTCCTCGTTTCGTTGATGGGGCGTGCTGATTTAGATACGCGTTTTGCTCGTCTTGCCTTCGTGTCTACTTCGGTGATGAGCGTACTCGGTGCCGTGGGAACTTTATTGGCGCTGGTTCAAAGTATTTTCTATCTACGTTTTCGCAGTAGTTTTGAAGAATGGTATCAGGCCATTTTTCCGACGCGCAACCTTTCAAATTCAGAGTTTATTGCTGAAGAGATTGAGCTGGGGCGTGATGAACATCCGATTGATTATGCGGTAATGTCTTTTATGGATGTTATTGAAATTGGAAATGAAAAGCAAAAGCGTGATGCGTTAAGTAAAATGACAGCATCTTTCCACCCGACATTCGCAAAATCGTTCAAGCGTGCCTTGATGGATGATAGTAGTGCGATTCGTGTGCAGGCGGCCACCGCCATTGCGCGTATTGAGAACCGTTTTCATGAACGTCTGTTGAAGATTGAAAGCCTGCATCGTGAGCAACCGAAAAATCAGGTTATTTTGAAGGCCTTAGCGGATCACTATGATGATTATGCTTACACGGGCTTATTGGATGAAGGGCGTGAGATGATCAACCGTGAGAAAGCATACGGTTTGTATATGGATTATCTAAATATGCGGCCTGAAGATGGCTCAGTGCGCCCTAAGGTTGGCCGTCTGTTGATTCGTATGAATCGCCATGAAGATGCTGCAAAATGGTTTAAACGTTGCTTGGATGAGGGCTACGGAACCGACTCTATCAAAATGTGGTATATTGAGTCGCTTTACCATATTGGTGATTTTGAAGGTTTGCGCCGTGCTGCAACAAGCTACCAAGTTGATCTAAATCATTATCAAGAAACACAGCCTGAAATTGCCGATAGTATCTACCTATGGTCGCAAGCAGGACTTTCTGAGAAACAAGCGAAGGCCGCAGGATGAGACTAGAAACCGCAGATATTTGCCTAATTCTTGAAGGCACTTACCCTTACGTATCCGGAGGTGTGTCTAGCTGGACGCATGAAATGATTAAGAATCTATCGGATAAAACATTCCATTTGATGTGTATTTTGCCACCCGATGCAGAAGTCGAGCGTAAATACGATATTCCTGACAATGTTGTGGGAATTACGCATGTACGTTTGCAGAACCTTCCGGAAACCAGTAATTTTGTCTCTTTGAAGTCTTTCTTAAAAGGGATTGAAAAGCCTTTGACGGCTGTAACGGGCAATAAGGCTACCGGTGAAGATTATTCTGAGTTGCTGCGCTTGATGCGTGCACAAGGTGGTTTGGGTTATGAAGCCTTGATGGAAGGCGAAGAGGCTTTCGATCTTATTAGCCGTATGTATTTGAATGGTTTTGAAGAAAACTCGTTCCTTGATTATTTCTGGTCATGGCGTGCGCTTATGGGCAGCTTGTTCAGTATTTCATTGGTGGATATCCCGCCTGCGCATATGTATCATACTCTCTCAACGGGCTATGCTGGTATGTTGGCGGCGCGTGCGAAGATTGAAACAGGCAAACCTGTTATCCTAACCGAGCATGGTATCTATACCAATGAGCGTCGCATCGAAGTCGCTTCGGCTGAATGGCTGGAAGAAACCGCTTCTAAAGCGCTGACAATTGACCATGTGCGTAACAACTTGCGTGATTTCTGGTCAGATACATTCTCAAGTTTTTCTCGTATTTGCTACGATGGGTGTGATCATATTTACACCTTATTTGAAGGTAACAAGGTTCTGCAAGTTAATGACGGTGCTGATCCTGATAAAGTCACGGTTATTCCCAACGGTGTTGATGTTGAGCGTTTCTCTAAGATTAAACGTGAATCGCATGATCGTGCGACATTGGCGCTGATTGGCCGTGTGGTTCCGATTAAAGATATTAAAAGTTTCTTGCGTGCGACGGCAATCGTTCAGGAAAATATTCCTGATATACGCGTGCTCTTGATGGGACCGACGGATGAAGATCAGGTTTATTACCAAGAATGTCAGCAGATGACCGAATATATGGGCCTATCTGAAAATGTGACATTCACCGGACAGGTGAATATCGATAAGTATATTGGGCAAATTGATGTGATGGTACTTTCGAGTATTAGTGAAGCGATGCCGCTTACCGTGCTCGAAGTGGGTGCCGCTGCCATCCCTAGCGTAACCACGAATGTGGGTGCATGTAGCGAGATGATTCATGGCGTGAGTGATGAAGATCGTGCGATTGGTGATGGCGGTATGATTGTGCCGCTCTCGAATCCGACGGCATTGGCTGAAGCGATTCTTAAATTGCTAAGTAACGGTGAGCTACGCGAAGAATTAGGCGCGAACATGGCTAAACGCGTGAAGAAATACTATACAAAAACAGATCAAATTTCTGCTTATGAGAATGTGTACTCGCATTATATCGCGTACGGTTCTGGACAGCAAAAGCAAGCAAGTTAAGGACGTAAAAGAACATGGCTGGTATTGGATTTACTCTCAAGAAGCTGACCCAAAAAGATGATCTTTTAGGGGTGGCACATGCTTATGGTGTGGCGATGTTCGCTGCGGCAGGCCCGTGGATTTTTACTATTTTCGCGCTCGCGGGAATTACGAATGTTTACACTAACTTCTTCGGTATGGAAGGGCTTATAAACTTCCGTGTTGTTGTGATTTATAATTTCGCATTCTCACTTGTTTTGTCAGCGCCGGTTTACATGGTCGCGACACGCTATATTGCCGATAATATACATCGAAAAAATGTGACGAATGTTCCGTCTATTATGATCGGTACGATGATCCTGTCCTATGCGATTCAGTTGCCTGTTGGCGCTGTGTTCTATCTTGGATATGTTGATCTACCGCTTAGCATGCAGCTAAGTGCGATGTTGAACCTGTTCATGCTAACGACGGTATGGTTGCTCGGCGTATTCCTGACCGCCTTGAAAGACTATAACGCGGTCGGCTGGGCGTACGGTATCGGTATGGTGATCGCTGTTGTGTTTGCACAAGTGTTGAAAGATATGTTCGATGAAGTGGGAATGTTGAACGGCTTTACCGTTGGTTTGGCCTTTATCGTTTTCTCTCTCGCCGCGAAAGTATTCTCGGAATACGCGTATAAATTTAATGCGCCGTTTGACCTTAATGGCTATTTCAAGAAATATTGGGAACTGGCATTGGGTGGCTTGTTCTACAATGCAGCTATCTGGGTTGATAAATGGATTATGTGGTTCGCGCCGGAATCTTGGGTGCTGCCGAGTAACATGCGTATGTATCCGGATTATGATAGTGCCATGTTCTTGGCCTATCTAACCATCATTCCTGCCATGGCTGTATTTGTATTCGCTGTGGAGACGAACTTCTTTGAACGTTACCAACGTTTCTATGACAATATTCTTGAGCATAAGCCTTTGCGTAAGATTCTCTCAAATCACAAGGCCGTCATTGACAGTATCTCGAACTCAGCGCGTAATTTTATTATTGTACAAGGGACGATCGTTTTCTTGGCTATCGTATTGGCGCCACAATTCTTTGAGCTTATTAACGTAAATAACAAGCAAATCGGTATGTTCCGTATGGGCGTATTAGGTGCATTCTTCCACGTATTGATGCTGTTTGAGATGATTATTCTTTCTTACTTCGATTGCCGTGCGAAAGTCATGTGGCTTGGGCTTCTGTATCTCGTATTGAACGCGGTATTAACGCTCGTCACTCTGCAATGGGGTTTTGCTTACTATGGTTATGGATATTTATTGTCTTCCATGATTGTGTTTGTGATTACGAGCATCATTATGTTTAACTACATTAAGAAGCTTCCGTATCATGCCTTCATTACGAACAATAATTCCATCACGCACGTGAAAGCGTAGCACGAGGAAAACTTATTATAGAAAATTGAAAGAGCAGTCGTAACGAGAAGTTACGGCTGTTTTTTTATGTGGAAAATACAGTGCGATTGAGCATCGCATTTTGATATTGATGTGTATGCAAGTCTGCAGCTAGGTGCAGACGCCCGCTCGTCGATTCGTTTATGCGGCGAGTGCGCTGCGTTGATAATCGCGTGTGATATTGAGGTGTGTGAAGGTCTCGTCCAATGCAGTCACGAGCTCATCGATCATCGCTTCGCTGTGCAGCGGAGTGGGCGTGAAGCGTAAGCGCTCTGTACCCCTTGGAACGGTGGGGAAGTTGATAGGCTGCACGTAGATGCCATATTCTCCCAGCAGCCGATCGCTCGCCTGCTTACAGAGTTCTGCATCGCCGACATAAATAGGGATAATATGGGTTTCACCGTGATTCATGATTGGCAGATGTTTGCCCTCAAACTTTTCGCGTAAGCGTGATACGGCCACGCGTTGGCCTTTGCGTTCTGCATCGCTTTGCATCAAGTGGCTGATGCTTGCATGTGCCGCCGCTGCCTGTGCGGGTGGAATTGCTGTTGTAAATATGAACGCCGGTGCAAAGCTGCGAATCACATCGATCGTTACAGCACTTGCTGCGATATAACCGCCCATTACGCCGTAAGCCTTGCCAAGTGTGCCTTGGATAATATCGATCTTATCCATCAGGCCTTGCTCTTGCGCGAGGCCTGCGCCGGTTTCGCCGTACATGCCAACAGCATGCACTTCATCCAGATAAGTCAGCGCGTTATATTTCTTTGCCAGAGCGATGAACTCGGCAATCAAGCCTGTATCGCCATCCATTGAGTAAATAGACTCGAAGGCGATGATCTTAGGGCGATGCGGTTCGATGTTTTTGAGCAGCTCTTCGAGATGCGCGACATCATTGTGACGGAAGACATGTTTCTCCATCCCACTGCTGCGAATACCGTGGATCATGGAGGCGTGGTTGCACACATCCGAGAACAAAACGCAATCAGGCAAGTGCCTGGCGAGGGTAGAAAGAGCGCCTTCATTGGCGTTATAACCCGATGAGAATACGAGCGCAGATTCTTTTTGATGTAGATCTGCGAGCAGTTTCTCAAGCTCGGTAATATAGTGATGGTTGCCAGAGATATTGCGCGTGCCACCGGCGCCAACACCGGCGCTATCAATTGCGTTTTTCATCGCGGTTAGTACATCTGCATTTTGCCCCATGCCCAGATAGTCGTTGCTACACCAAACGGTGATATCACGGCCGGCGCTGTGGCTGTAGGCTTTAGGGAATTCTCCAACGCGGCGCTGAAGGTCGTTAAATACGCGGTAACTGCCTTCGTTTTTCAACGTAGTAATTGCGCTATTAAACTGAGCTTCGTAATCCATTATGCCAGCCTTATAGCGGTGTTGCGCGTGTAAAGCAAGGCCACAGCGCAGCCTAAAAGCAGCAATGCGACAAATTGATGCAAGGAGGCGAGCAGGATCGGAACATGGTGGATGACCGTCAATGCGCCCAGTGTGATCTGAAAAATCAAAATGATGATGAGACCGTGGCAGCATCTTTGTGCGAAAACGCAGAGCTTTTCTTGTCGCAACTTCGAGATCATCGCGACCAAATAGAGCGTTATAATAACCGCACCGAGGCGGTGAATAAACTGTACCGTGGTTGGGTTTTGATACAGATTATGCCACCAAGGTTCCAGCAGCCACACGCCATTTGGAAGCCACTGATCATTCATGGTCGGGAAGGTATCATAGGCAAGGCCAGCATCTAACCCGGCGATGAGTGCCCCTAAAATGATTTGTGCAAAAATCAGCAATATTAGTCCTAAAGGAAATTTTGAAAAATGAATGATGGGAGTAGGGCGTAACAGCTTCAGCCACTGCCAAAACAGTAAGCTGAAGAGTAAACAGGCCATGCTGAGATGTGCCGCCAACCGCAAAGGACTGACAGAGGGTTCGTTGACTAAACCGCTTTTGACCATATACCAGCCAAGCAATCCTTGGGCGCCACCGAGTAAAAAAATGCCGCTCAATTTAAGGGCAAGAGGACGGCTCACCATTCCTTTGATTAAGAAAAATGCGAAAGGAATAAAGAAGAATAAGCCGGTAAAGCGGCCCAGTAATCGGTGGATATATTCGAGCAAGAATATCCCTTTGAATTCGCTTAGAGTCATTCCGAAATTAATTTTCTGATATTCGGGGGAGGCTTGATAATGCTTAAATTCGGCCTGCCATTCGATCTCACCTAACGGTGGGAATATCCCGTGAATCGGATGCCAATTCACCATTGAAAGCCCGGATTCTGTCAACCGTGTAACGCCGCCCACAACGACCATCAACAGCACCATTACCAGCATGATGCCCAGCCAGATCAAGAGTGGCTTGCGGTTTATCTCTGAAGCGTTAGATTGCACGCGATATGTCTAACAGCGCGCACTCCCTCTTTCCAGCCTTTTCGGAAATTTCTGATGAGCAAAAAGATCAGGCCAAACATTGGCTGAAACTGGCTTTGCTGTCAGTGGCTTTATCGGGCATTGCGCCGCTTGTGTTATTGGCGGGTCGCGCGTCGCTCTATGCCGAAATGGCGAGCGTGAAACAGTGGTTCGTGCCAGTATTGGTTATCCATGTGAATCTGTCGGTTGGCTTGTGGTTTTTGGCGATGACGATGATGCTATGGCGCATTGTACTGCCGGCTAAATTACCCCCACTCTGGCATGGCGCTTCAGCCATTAGCTTTTGTCTGGGAATCGTCATGATGGTGCTCGCACCTTTTGCGGGAGGCGAAGCGTTCACCAGTAATTATATCCCGGTGCAAAATAATCCGATCTTTTTCTTCGGCTTATCGCTGATATTAGCGTCGTTATTGTTGATGCTTGGCGTGTATCTTTGGGCGCTGCTAAGGCAGACGAAACAAAGCTTCGTACAAGGGCTGATTAGTTGTAATGTGCTCGTGCTGCTCACTGTCATTGCCTGTTTCTCATTCTCGGTTATCCAGCATCCGGATGGCTATGGCGGTGAGGGGTATTATGAATCTATCTTTTGGGCCGGCGGCCATATTTTGCAGTTTGTCTATGTGCAAATTGCGATGATCGCGTGGCTTTGGTTAGCGCAGAGGCTTGAACTTGCTTTACCGAAGGAAAACCTCCTCAAAGCTGCATTTGGTTTGCTAACCGTGACGGCATGTTTGAGCCCGCTTGTTTTTCTCTTCGTCGATGTTAATAGCTACTACCATATCAAGTTTTTTAGCTGGCAGATGAATGTAGTCACAGGAACGGTGCCCGGTTTGCTGGCGGCTTACTTGCTGTTCAAATTGGTAAAAGCACCTAAGCGTCCTGCAATTTTTTGGGTACTTTTAATGTCGCTGATATTGTTCTTAAGTGGCGGCTTTGTTGGCTTCTTGATTGAGGGTAGCAGTACGGTGATCCCCGCGCATTATCACGGTTCAACCGTGGGGGTGACATTGGCGTTGATGGGCGTCGCTTATCTATTGCTTCCCGCATTAGGCGGCAAACAAGTCGCACAATGGAAAATGGCAAAACTACAGCCGGTGCTTTACGGGATAGGCCAGCTGCTGCATGTGATCGGATTTGCGATTGCGGGCAGCGAAGGGGCAGGCCGTAAAATGGCAGGCAGTATGGAAGGTGCAACCGAACTTGCACAAGCCGGAATGCAATTGGTGCGGCTTGGTGGAATTCTCGCCGTTATTGGCGGCGGGCTTTTTGTAGTGGTGATGCTTCGTGCATGGCGCGCTGTTCCTGCTCAGACTGATTGATCCAACTGAGCTTCGGCGCGAGCGACACGACCTCACCAATAATGAGGATAGTAGGAGAGGCGAAGCTTTCTTTGACCAGAGCATCCGCAATCGTTTCTAATTTAGAAAGCAGCACACGTTGGTTCGGCATAGTGCCGTTTTGGATCGCAGCGACAGGCGTGTTTGAGTGTCGACCATGACCGATCAATCGTTTGCTAATGAGAGGCGCGTTGGTAAGTCCCATATAAACGACAACGGTCGTCTTATTGCTGGAGAGTGCTTTCCAATCGATACCTGCGGCTTGCTCTTCATTTAAGTGGCCGGTGATGGTTTGGATGCCGTGGCAGTAATCGCGATGGGTTAGCGGGATGCCCGCATAGGCGCTGCAACCGGCGGCGGCCGTTATACCCGGAACGATTTCGAACTTAATACCGGCAGCGGCGAGGGCTTCAGCCTCTTCACCTCCGCGCCCGAAAATGAAAGGGTCGCCGCCCTTTAGGCGCACGACATGTTTGCCTTGCTTGGCTAATTCGACGATGGCGGCATTAGTTTCAGTTTGTGTCATATAGTGAATCTTGCAAGATTTACCGGCGAAAATACGTGGTATGCCGCGCGGAATCAGCGCCAAAATTTCATCGCTAATCAAACGATCATGCAGCACGATATCTGCCTCGTGCAGGCAGCGTTCTGCCTTACGGGTGAGGAGATCAGGATCTCCCGGACCTGCGCCCACTAATGATACAAAACCTGTCATAGCTGTTTTATGCGGCTTAATCACATTAAGCTCAAGTTATTTAATTTATAATTACAAGTTTTGAGTGTAATTAGGCGTGTCCGGCTACGGTGGAGAGCTTGTTGAGATCAATACCATGGGCAAAAGCGGCGCGGTGCCATTTCCTATCGTTGTTTTTATCGAACACAAGATCACTATCTACGGGAACGGAGATCCAGCTATTCTCTTCGATTTCTTCCTCTAACTGTCCCGGCGACCAGCCAGCATACCCAAGCGCAAGGATGCGTTCTTTAGGGCCTTCATTATTGGCAATCTGGCGTAGCAGGTCGATTGAGCCTGAGATGGCCATATCGCCCATTTGCAGCATCGCATCTTGCAGGAATTTATCTTCGTGACGGTAAATAACGAAGCCGCGATTGACCTCCACCGGGCCGCCATAATTAACAGGAGTAGAGCTATTGATTCTGCCTGTAGGTAGGTCAAATTGATCAAACAGCTCGCCGTAATCAACCTTGGGCAGGGTGTGATTGATGATAATACCCATCGCTCCCTCATCGCTATGTGCGCAGATGAGGATAACCGATTGCTTGAAACTGCTGCCCATCACATTGGGAGTGGCAACAAGCAATTGTCCTTCAAGATATCCATTATTACTAGCATTCATGATAAAATCAGTTTGACGTAAACGGCTCATTTACGCAAACCATTCTGGTTGAGTTGTACGATTTAGTTCAATACCGCCGACAGTAACCTTGCCTTCTACAGCGGCCAGTTTATCACGGCGGATGATGGCAAGCCCTTGATGTTGGGCGGAGCTGCGCAATTGTCCGATTTCTCGGTCATCGGCGATAATCGGAGTGCCTGCTTCGGGCAGATGCTCGCCAGAGGCGGCCTCAACATAATGAATGGTTTTATGCACGGTGCCACGATGTTTGGTGCGCGCGACAACTTCTTGCCCGACATAACATCCTTTGGTGAAGCTAACGCCGTTTAAATATTCCAACCCATATTCGGAGACAAACGCGCGATCTTCAATAAAGTCTGAACTATCTGGCACACCACAGGCGATACGATGGGCGTCGTAGGCACTCATTGGCAAGAAAGCTTCGCCGATGAGTGAGGCGCGTGATGCAATGCCGCGATGTTCCATAGCAGGCAGGCGTGGGTCTTGCGGGTAATTCTCATGTGTGCTCAGGCTGGCGACGACGCAAAGGTCTGGGTGTTCGTTAATCGCGACTTTGGCGCGTAGTTTGTAAAGTTTGAGCGCCTTCTTGATATCTTCTAACGATGCTGCCGCAACATCCATGAGCAAATGCCCGTCTTGTTTGAAGAGGAAAAAGTCAAAACGGATCTTGCCTTGCGGGGTTAGCATCGCACTATAGATAGATTGCGCATCTCCCTGTTCGAGGGGCTTAACATCATTTGTCATCAACCCTTGCAGGAAAGAGAAAGCATCTTCGCCTTCAATGGCGAGTATCGCACGGTTTTCAAGTAATATCATGGCTGGGAGATAGGGCTAAAGGATTGGATTTCAAGTATGGATGAAGCGCTTTAGGGCTGTATCAATCTTCTTGCTCACCATCGCAAGAGCGAATTCCTGCTCAACTGCTGCACGTGACTGCTGAGTGAGGAAATCTCGTTGTGCCTGATTGGGCAGCAGGCGTGAGAGTGTGTCGGCCAATGCGCCGATATTTCCGAGGGGTACTAAAAGCCCAGCATCCGGGTGTTCCATGAAAATTTCGCTCGGGCCTTCGCTTTTATAAGCGACGATAGGCGTGCCATGCGCCATTGCTTCGAGCAGCACAATACCGAAAGGTTCGTGCAGAGAAGGCAGGCAAAAGATATCACATTCGGCGAAGAAAGCGGCCTTATCGTCAACCCAGCCGCGTAGTTCGACAATGTCTTGCAGCTTATGTTTTTTGATGAGTTTCTTTAATGCGCCCAGTTCTTCGCCTTCACCACCGATCATGATTTTAAAAGGCAGGCGAGTCATCACTTTGAGTTTGGCGGCTGCTCCGATGAGATGTGCAAAACCCTTCTTCTCAACCATACGCCCCATTGCGCCGATTACGACAGGCTGGGTATTGGGCTTAGCGATTCGAGCAACCGGATAGTGTGGCATACGGACCATATTGGGAATACGGGCGATATGCGTGAGGTTAGAACCTGCATTGACAGCGGTTCGCTGTAAATCTTTGGTAATGGCAAAAATAACATCAAGTTTTTTAAAATGCTTAAGCTTGTAATTATGCGTTACCCCTACATGTAAACCTGCATGTCTCTTGGCTTTATGGGTAAGAGTGAGTGCGCGATTGCCATGAGAGATAGTGGCATCCGGTTTGAACGCCTTGAGCATTCGGCTAAGTCTGAAACCTGCTGTAGGGTCCCAACTGCCTAAATTATTGAGCGTGCTGCAAGTGAGCTCGCCTTCAATATCGGTATTAATTTTGGCTAAAGGGTGGGTAATAGCCAGTACTTCATGGCCAGCCATTAGGAGTGCCTCATTATAATCGAGGAAAGCCTGTTCAATTCCACCAAGCCCTCGGCCAAACATTAGATTCGCAATTCGCATGCGCTTGTGTAGCTGCTTTTATAACTGAACTCAAGGATAGAGCTGACAAAGCCAGCCCGCCGTTAACGGCGAAGCATGGGCAGCGTGTGAGCGCTGCTTCTTTTAAATGAAGCGTATGAGGCATATTAAGGGCTAGTGAATCGTGAGATTTCCTTGCGATATGATTACATTTGATGGTTGGATCAACTCGCTGGCGGCAACCGTCACGGAATGTAGTTTTCCATCTAATTCGCGTTCCCAAAAATCCAAGAATTTCTTGAGCTCAGGGAATTCTGGCAACAAGTCATATTCTTGCCAGACGTAGCTTTGCAGTAAACTGGGGTGATCAGGTAAGTGATAGAGTATTTCGGCGGTGGTTAAGCGATACTCTGTAAGCAGTTTCTCCATTTCAGTCATTTGTGGCACTCCTCTCCTGTTAACCGACAGACTGACCGGAGGGGCTGACAAGGGCAGCCCGCCAGTTTTCTGGCGTAAGCCTATGTGGCGTTTGAACGTCATATGATGAAATCATGTGACTAGGATAACCTTAACAAAGAGTTACTAAAAAATCGTTAAGGCTGAGGAAAAGAGCCCATTTTGTGCAAAATGTTCAAAAAAGATGGTTGCGTTGTTAAGGCTATAGTAACAGTATACGAGTAATAAAGAGAGAGGGGAAAACCCCTCCGATGAAAAGGCACTCTATGCTTAAACGGGGTAAAATTTTGACGATGGCTGCGTTTGCGGTGCTGTTTGTAGCCTTTGCGGCGCAGGCGGATCGCATGTTGGCCGGTGCGCAAGCGTGCACCAAGCATTTCCCCAAAGCTGAGCGTTATCACAATATTCCAACCCATTGGTTGGCGGCGATTGCAGGGCAGGAATCCGGTCGTTATCACAAGCGCTTAGACCTTATGTTACCCTGGCCGTGGACTATCAATGTCAATGGTAAGGGCTATTATTTCGATACCAAGGGCGAGGCGATCAATAAGATTGAGGAATATCGCGCCAAAGGTGTTACGAATATCGATGTTGGCTGCATGCAGGTGAATATGCGTTATCATGGGCATGCATTTGCCAATATCCATCAGGCGCTAGAGCCACGTTACAATGTGGCCTATGCCGCGCGTTTCCTCCGTGAGAATTTTGACGGCTTGCACTCATGGAAAAAAGCCACGGCGGCTTATCATTCCAAGACCCCTTCGCGCGGAGATAAATATTTTAAATTGATCTATAAAAAATGGGATAAACTTATTTCAAAGCTCGGCGCGGCGGCGGATTCGGAAGCTGTATGGTCAGAGCGTCCAAAGATTCGTAAAACGACAGCTAAAAGCAAATATAAAGGCTTTGCGGTGAATGCGAATAAGAAGAAGCAAGCCGCGGTTAAAATGAAAACGATTAAAGTAGCTGATGCTGTCGTTTCTAAGCCGAGGCGTGTCGCCGAAAAGAGCGAATTTGCCAAATCTCGTGAGAATGGCGTGCTAGTGACGCGTCCACCACAGCAGGCTGCATCTTACCGACCGATTGCTGCGAGCCGTAGTTACGAGCCGCAAAAGGCGAACCAATTCGTTTTCTAATTGAGTTTAACGCACGAAACGCGTAAGAATAAAATATGAGTAAAATTGCTATAAAACGCCCTGAAGATATTCTGATTGTTACGACGGATACCGTCACTTGCGATGGTGGAAATCCTGCAATTGGGCATCCTCAAGTTTACTTGCATATTGATCATAAAACCAACGATGTCGTTTGCCCTTACTGCGAAAAACGATTCGTGAAAGAGAGCTAGAATGTCGCCTTTAATCATTCTGATGTTCGTCTTTATGGTGCTGACTGTTTTGGCGCTCGGTCTTGGTTTGTTCGGTATGGCGACAGGCGGCGAATTCAATAAAAAATATGCCAATAAGCTCATGTCACTGCGGGTTTACATGCAAGGCGCCGCGATCGTTTTGCTCGGCCTTATGTTTCTTTTGAAATAGATTTAACCACGCCGTGTAAGCTCTGAATCTCTTGCTGAGTCGGCTCTGCGCGAATGAAGAGATTGCGTAAGTTGCGCCACATCTTGTCTTTCTTCGCCTCTAGTTTCCAAAAGTTCGATGCATCCAGCTTTAGCTCTAACTGGTTGAAGAAATTATGTAGCTCTTGCTGTGAGGCAGGAGGTTCCACATCATGTTCAAGCGATTGATGCTCCGTTTGATACCATTCATAACATAGTACCGCAGCCGATTGCGCAAGATTGATAGACGGACAATCCGGATGCACTGGCACACTCACAATCGCATTGGCGAGCGTCACTTCATCATTACTTAACCCATTATTTTCACGCCCAAAGAGCAGGGCGGTTTTGCCGGTTCGTGGCTGTGCTACCCATTCTTTAGGCGTATAATGCGGCTTCTGCATATCGCGCTGCCGCGCTGTAGCTGCGGCGACCTGCGTGCAATCGGCAATCGCTGCTGCGACGGAATCAAACACTTCTGCCTGTTGAATAATCGGTAATGCGTGGGCTGCCATCGTTTGCGCTGCAGCATTTGGCCAGCCATCACGTGGATTAACAATGCGCAGTTGGGAGGCGCCAAAATTGCCCATCGCACGTGCGACCGCACCAATGTTTTCGCCCATTTGCGGCGCGACAAGGATAAGGGTTAAATCGTTATTGTTCATTAGATTGTAACATTCTGTTGAGTGAAGTTAGTGTATATTGTGATTATGGTAGAGGGACAAACAGATATTCCTAAAAAGAAAAGCATTGCTTGGGCCACTGTGAATGGTGTGTTTATAGGAGCGATGGTTGGCTTAGGTATTAATACTGGAGTTGACCTGGTCTTTGACGACTTAGCAAAAACTTTCCCGGGTAAAGATGATAAAGGTAAAAAATTACCTATCACTCCATCGAAGCGTGACAGCCTTGTTAATCAAATAGTTACCGTGGGTATCGGAGGTTGGATGGCAGTCACTTTTGCTGGAAAATACCGTAGGGAAGCTAAAGAACATAACGCAGAAGTTGATAAAATTTGGGCCGAGCGCGTTCAAGCAGGCGATTTAGCCAAATCTCAAACTACAGAAAACGAACGCTCTTAAAGCGGCTTCACTTTTTCTTTAATCAGGTGGTAGATGATCGAATCATACAGTGCCATGAATGAAGCATCGATCACGTTGGCGGATACGCCAATTGTACTCCAAATATTTCCCTTATTATCACGACTTTCAATCATCACACGCGTCACTGCTTTGGTCGCATCTTGTGGGGTGAGGATACGCACTTTATAGTCTGTTAGCGTAACATCTTTGGCTTTCGGATAATGCTCGCCGAGTGCTTTGCGTAGTGCGCTATCGAGTGCATTGACTGGGCCGTTCCCTTCGGCGGCAGTCATAATATGTTCACTTCTGATACCAAGTTTCATGGTCGCTTCAGACTCATTCACCAATTCGCCTTTTATGTTATGGCGGCGTTCATCGCTGGCGCGAAAACCTTCAACTTGAAAATATTCCGGTACAGTGCCAAGCATACGACGGGCGAGCAAGTTGAATGAAGCATCGGCTGCGTCATACGCATAGCCTTGCATCTCACGGTTTTTAATTTCGACAAGCAGCTTGGCGAGGTCTTTATGTTCTGCTTCTTTTTTGAGCCCCATTTGATTTAGGCGACTCACCACATTGCTGCGTCCGGCTTTGTCCGAAACGAGAATGATGCGTTCATTGCCTACTTCATCCGGCGCAATATGTTCATACGTACGGCTATCACGTGCCATGGCCGAAACATGTAGTCCGCCTTTATGTGCGAAGGCTGCTTCGCCCACATAAGCGGCATGTGGGTTGCTAGGGCGGTTTAAACGTTCATCTAAAAAGCGCGAGAGTCTGGTCAGCTTCTTCAAGTTGGCAGGCTTGACACCCGTGCTATATCCCATCTTCAACATGAGCGACGGGATGATACTGATCAGGTTTGCGTTGCCGCATCGTTCGCCTACGCCATTAAGCGTCCCTTGAATTTGACGAACGCCCGCTTCAACTGCAGCAAGCGAATTTGCGACCGCATTTTCCGTATCATTATGGCAGTGAATGCCGAGTTTTGCATGGGGCAGCGCTCCCTTGATCGCGCGGATAATTGGGCCGATTTCATGGGGCAGGGTGCCACCATTCGTATCGCACAGTACAAGCCAATCGGCTCCTGCCTCATGCGCTGTGGTGAGTGCCTTGATCGCGTAGTCAGGGTTATTTTTATAGCCATCGAAAAAATGTTCCGCATCAAACATCACTTCACGCTTTTGTGATTTTGCGTGAGATAGGCTATCAGCAATCATGCTCAAGTTTTCTTTGAGGGAGACTTGCAGCGCTTTTTCAACTTGAAAATCCCAGCTTTTTCCGACTAAGCAAACACTGCCTTTATGCCCGTTAAGTACAGCAGATAGTCCAGGGTCATTCGATGCAGAGCATCCCTTTTTACGTGTCATACCAAAGGCGGTGAGGGTGGAGTGCTTTAGCTTGGGTGGTTTTTCAAAGAACGTATCATCATTCGGATTTGCACCCGGCCAGCCGCCTTCAATATAGTCGATGCCAAAGCTATCCATTTCACGTGCGATGGCCAGTTTGTCGGAAACAGAGAAATCCACTCCACGTGCTTGCGCGCCATCGCGCAGCGTGGAATCGTATAAATAGACTCGTTCTTTTTTGCTCATATAGGAATGAATTTACTTATAAACTACGATTGTTCCAGCCAGTTTATCATGCCAGCTTTGTTTACGCTTATCAAATCCAGCCCAGATATAGCCGAGACCAAGGGGGATTGCTGACAGAATATAGGCGAAATACCGGCCGATTGCTTGTCCCGTAGAAATACTCTCACCCGTTTTCGCATTCACAATCATGAGTTTTAGTAGGATTTTTCCTGGGGTTCCTGCGCGGTAGAGCCAAAATAATATCGTGGCTGCGATAGGGAAGACATAAGATAAAATCAC
Organism: Rickettsiales bacterium; assembly: GCA_029252805.1. Classification (NCBI taxonomy): domain Bacteria; kingdom Pseudomonadati; phylum Pseudomonadota; class Alphaproteobacteria; order Rickettsiales; species Rickettsiales bacterium. The sequence goes on along the minus strand of JAQXAR010000027.1, from coordinate 75,221 downwards.
ATCAATGACACCATGCGACATTGTTTCCGCATCAGTGAAATAGGCGCTGCCATATACCATGTAAAGAATTGGCATAATAATAACGAGCATCAATATTCCATCAATGATCTGTGCGAGAAAGCGAATCCAAAAACCTCCGTATTTATAATCTTGCGAAGGTAGAGTTTCAGCGCTTATTGTGTCGGGAGTCATTTTTTCCATGGTATTCTTTTCCAATTAGTGATGTGTTTAATCAATATATGAAGATCATAGGCGATGCTACGTAAAACTAACTACGTCGCCAGTCGGTGGTACCATCGCGCTTATCCTCTAGGATAATGCCACGATTATCTAGTTCTGTGCGGATGCGATCACTTTCGGCAAAATCTTTGGCCTTTTTCGCAGCGATACGGGCGTCGATGAGTGTTTGAATTTCAGCATCACCCTCCGATGCTTCACCTTTAAACCACGTATTGGCATCTTGCTGTAGCACACCAATGATATCGCCCATGGCCTTGAGATGCGAGCCATCGGCCGCTTTATGCATGTGGCTAATGGCGAGCGGTAGGTTCATATCATCGCGCAAAGCATCGACAAATGCTTGTGACGGCACAACGTCGGTTGGCGGAGTGTCCTGCAACTTGCGATACCAGCTATCCAGCGTTTTCTTCGCGTCCGATAGGAGCTTCTCATTCCAATCGAGCGGCTCGTTATATTTGGTCATGAGGAAGGCGAGGCGGATCGTTTCGCCGTGAATTCCTTTTTCTAACAAATCATGCACGGTCGTGAAATTGCCGAGCGATTTGCTCATTTTCTCACCGCTAATGGTGAGAAAACCATTATGCACCCAATATTTAGCGAAGTGGCTGTCAGGGTTCGCGCCGCAGCTTTGTGCGATTTCATTCTCGTGATGCGGGAATTTTAGATCCGCGCCGCCGCCGTGAATATCAAAATCGTCACCCAGCAAATCGGTGCTCATGGCAGAACATTCAATATGCCAGCCTGGGCGGCCTTTGCCCCAAGGGCTATCGAAACTGCTCCCCTCATCTGTCGCAGGTTTCCAAAGAACAAAATCACCCGGATGACGTTTGTAAGAAGCGACTTCAACCCGAGCGCCGGCCACGAGATCTTCTAATTTCCGCCCCGATAGCTTGCCGTAATCTGCCCCCGATTCAACGGAGAATAAGACATGACCTTCTGATACGTAAGCCGCTTCGTTTGCGATGAGTGTCTCGATCATTGTAATCATCTGCGCGATATAGTCGGTCGCGCGTGGCTCATGGGTGGGGGCGATGCAATTCAGTGCGCCAATATCATGATGGAAGGCAGCAGTTACTTCAGTCGTCAGCTCGTTAATGCTAATGCCACGCGCGTTCGCCGCCGTGATGATCTTATCATCAACATCGGTAATGTTGCGTGCATAGACCACATCACTCTCACCATAAATAAGGCGCAGGATGCGGAATAAAATATCATAAACCACAACTGCGCGCGCATTGCCTAAATGCGGGCGGTCATAAACAGTCGGGCCACAAGCATAGAGCGTTACCCGATCTTTATTGAGTGGGGTGAATTTTTCGCGCGTGCGCGTGAGTGTGTTTTGCAAAGTAAGAGTCATGCTCGTGTCCTAACCTATTGTGCCTTTTGCTTCAAGCACCAGCGTGCGGCTCTGTTACCGCTGGTAATCGCATTCTCGATGCAAGCCGGTAGCGGCGAATCGAGCCAATCGCCCGCGAGCGTTAGATTTGCTAATCCGCTCTCAGCTTTTGGCCGCTGTGCGAGGTTCTTCGGTGTGGCAGCAATCGTTGCGCGTTTTTCTGTGACGATGCGGTGTGGCGGCATCGGTTTATCTTTGAGCGCGGAATAACATTTACCCACTTCCTGCCATAAAAGATGTGCGATATTCTCTTTATTATAGAATGCAGAAGTTTCGGCATGGCTAGTCGTGGTAGAGATAATACCGTCTTTAAGGAAAACCCAATGCAGCGGGCTATTGACCGTGCCGAGTAACCGAGGTGCCAGCTTATCCGTATCATAAAGGAAGTGGCCATTAATAATGCTGTTCGTTTCCAGTGGAGGAATATTGAGCGACGGTATCAGAGCCGCCGTCGCTTCGGGCGGTAGTGCCAGCACCACCCGCGCATCCGCCGCGATAGTTTTGCGAAATTCGGTAAATTGCAAAGCGCTGACACGTCCGTTTTCGATTTCGATCATGCGTAGGCGTTGCATCAGCTCCACTTTATCAATCTGTCGCAAAGCCGGTTCAATCAGTGCCCTATTAAAATCGCTGTATATTTGTAAGTAATCGGCATTACCCGGCATCAGCATACGCAGCCACACATTGCGCAATATCTGTGCGGAGGCATATTTAGGATGAGTATTCAGCGCGGCAATACAAAGCGGTTCTACAAACTCGCGGTAAAACTGACTTTGCGTGTTAAAGCATTGCGCGACGGTTTTATCTTTCGAGGCTGCAAGCAAGTGTAGGCCCTGCCATGCGTCATGCACAAAGGGGGGGCGCACATACCATTGCTTACGGTTTGCCGCATCGTGGAAGATATAATCTTGCGTCACCCCGTAAAACTCGTGGAAGGTGCTGAGCTGTTTAATATAGTTCCATGCCGCGCGGTTGCCGCGCAGGATAAGGTGGTTGCCATTATCCAATATGCGTCCCAGTTTCTTATCGTCGTAAGAGCGACACCGCCCGCCAGCTTGGTTGCTCGCCTCGTAAAGCGTGACAGGCACGCCCTTGCTCTGTAATCGCACAGCACAAGCCAAGCCCGATAATCCAGCGCCCACCACATGCACGCGGCGTGGTTTGAATTTGGATGTCGATAAACCTAGCATTTGGCTAAATTCTCGCGCATAACGGCTCTCATGCAAGCCAATATTCAACATTGCCGAAAACTACTGCGCGAAAAAGATTACCCGCGTTATTTGCTGAGTCTTTCCTTGCCGCCGAAGCAGCGCGAGAGGCTGTGGGTATTGGGCGCGTTCAATGTGGAAATTTCCCGCGCCGCAGAAACCACAGAAATAGCCACCGGCGCGATCCGTCTAAAATGGTGGATGGAGGCGTTGGAGCAGCCACGTAAACATCCCGTCGTTGAGGCGATTCATGCAATGGAGTTTGATATCGCACCGTTACTGGCCGCGTTAGAGGCGCGTGAGGCGGATATTGAAACAGGCTATCACTTTGCCGATATGAAGGTGCTGGATGCTTATGCCACTGCGACTGGTGGTTTTTGGTTGCCTTTGGCGGAAACGGATGAGCAAAAGAAATGGCTCACGCAATTAGGCCAAGTCTGGGTATTGCAAGGGCTGCTCTGGGCGACGGGCTATCAGCTGAATGAAAGCTATAGCACCATTCCTGAAGAAGTCTTCGCCGCACATGGTATCGACCCACTCGCCGCTGAGGAAGATATCACGCCGCAGCTTTGTCATATTATCCAAACCCTAGCACGCCGAGTCGAAGAAACGCTCAAACGCATCGATGTGCCAAAAGATGCCCCGCTTGCCCGCGCGATTCCCTTTCTCTATGGGCGTGCCAGTAAGATGCAGCAAACACCCGAATTAGCGCTCGCCATCAATCCCTCCGAATCACGCTTGAAAATGGTGTGGAAAATGATGTTCGCCAAGCAATTGTAACAGAACTGTAACTTAACTTTTGGCTGCATTTGTGGCATCTTAGTGGTTAATTTTGTAATCCGTTTTTTTTTAAATTTATGTGAATGACTCTTCGATCAGAAAATCGAAATAAAAAACTTCTATCATGGCTAAGAAAATCATTAGCAAGAAGAAAGCATTAAACTTATTGGCGAACAAAGATGCAAAACCGACGCCAAAACCAAAGGGAGTGATTGGTAAAGAAGAAGCCCTAGACAAACTGAAGAAGAAGAAATAAGAAGTCGTTTTTATTTCTTATGTTAAGTAACAGCGTCCAAAGCCCTAAGTGGTTTGGACGCTGTTCTTTTTTGTGCCGAAGTCCCTATTTCTTCATCTTCGCTTTCAGCGCTGTGATACGGGCGTCTACATCTGCGAATGGGATCGCGCCAGGAATGAGCTCGCCATCAAGGACAAGCGCCGGAGTGCCTTGAATACCAGTTTTACCTGCAACATCCGCGACGGCTTGAATCTCTTTGGCCACGCGCGCGCCGTTCATTTCTTTTTCAAATGCGGCAATATCAACCTGCACCTGACCGGCATAATCATTCAATGCCGCTTGGTCATACTCGCCATTATGCTTCATAAGCATCATGTGGTAATCCATATAACGTTTAGGCTTTAGGTAGTTAATCGCCAAAGAAGCCATCGCCGCTTTGCGCGAGCCTTCAGATAAAATTGGAAATTCTTTAAACACGACTTTAATGTCCGGATGCTTTTCGAGCAATTGCTGAACGGTGTTAGCCATACGTTTGCAATAACCACAACGATAGTCAAAGAACTCCGCAATCACGATGCCACTTTTGCCTGTTCCAGCTGTAGGCGAGTTATCCGCATTCATGATGGCTGGAAGAAAATCTTTCAACGCGCCGGCAGTTTGGGCTTGTTGTTTAGCGGCGGCTTTCGCTTGCATGCCTTGCAGAGCTGCCACGATTTGTTCTGGGTTATTAGAAATATAATCCGCAACGATGGCTTTCACCCTATCGGAGCTAATCTCTTCACTTACGCCTGTGCTAACGCCAGTGCCGGCGCTAGGGAGGTAATTTCCTGCTACTGCACCAATGGCTAAGCAGGCTAGGCCTGTTACTACTAATTTACTTACGTCGCTCATTATCATCTCCTTAGGGGCTATCTTTGATCGTACTTTAATAACATTTTGCTTTGATTACGAAGCCTTTTCTTTCTTTTCTCTTTGTAAGCGGATGGCTTCTTCGCGAGCGTCTTGTGCGCGCAACATAGCGGGCGATGTTTTGGGGAGCTTATCGAGCGCTTCGGTGGCATATCGGCGCGCCAACTCTCCATCGCTACGCAGGAGTGCTGCTTCAGCGTAGGCGAGGGCGGCTTTGCCGTTATGGCCGATTTCCGCTTCGGCTTGTCCGAGTAATTGCCACGTGAGTGCGTTCGTGTGGTCCTGTTGACTCGCGCGGCTTAGCTCTTTGGCAGCCAGTGTAAAGTCAGCGTTCTTTTGTGACATTAAAACACGCGCATAGTCGGTGCGAAGTAGGCCGCTATCTGGCTTTAGGCTGAGTGCCTTTTGGATGTAAGGCCGCGATTCGCTATGGCGCCCAGTTTCCGATAATATCTGCGCTTTTAGTTCTAGGAAATAAGGATTCTTAGGCTCTTTTACGAGCAATTCGTCGATTCCTTTGAGGGCGTCTTCTGTTTTAGAGAGCCGGTGTGCAGCGACGATGCGGGTCAGCTTGTCAGAGGTCTTCTCATTTGCCGTTGCCTGCAATAATATCTCTGGATCATTGAGGAATCCTTTAAGTTTGCCGAGCACTCTGGCATGACGTTCCATTGTTTCGGCATCTAACTTAGGGGCTTTTTTATTTTGTTTGAGCAAATGCCCGCGTACATGGGCGATACGTTCTTTGGAAAGCGGGTGGGTCAGCGCATAGGGATCTAATTTGGTGCGATAGAGCTGTTCGCGGGAGCGAAGCTTTTCCATCAGTGACAGCATGCCTTCAGGCGAGATGTTGGTCTTATCGAGATACGATAGCGCCGCTTGATCTGCTGCTTGCTCATTCACGCGGGTGAAGGAGAGGATGTTACGTTGCGTGACATGCTGTCCGGCTGAAAGGATGCCTGCCGCTGCTTCACCGCCGCCGGCAAGGCCAGCCGCAGCGCCGAGCACATAGCTTAAGATCGTGCTGAGCTGTGCGTCTTTGAGCGCTTCGGTGCCACGTGCTAAATGCCCGCCAGCGATATGTCCGGTTTCATGTGCGATCACGCCGATTAGCGTTTCGGGTTCTTTGGACGCCATAATCAGTCCCGTATGGATGAACATATTAGCACCGCCTGCGACAAAGGCGTTCAACGTGGGGTCATTGACGATAAAGATATTAACGCTGGAAGGTTCTAACCCTGCGGCTTCAAAAATAGGGTCAGAATAATCGCGAAGGAGTGCTTCTGTTTCCGCATCGCGAATGAGCGATAGGGCATAGGCTGGCTGTGCAATCAGCACGCCGAGCAATAAAAGGGATAGAGAATGAAAAAAGGCTCTCACCTTAATAATATAGGTGAGAGCCTTTGGAATTACTAGTTGTACTCGTCGCTATTCGACAATCTTTTGCCACCAGCCCGAGCGTTTTGGCGCTTTCGGCTTTTCTTCGACTTTTACTTCCACAGCAGGAGGCTCTTGCGGTTTTACCAATTTAGGTTCAGAAGTTTCTTCTGTCGCTTCAACTTTCTTGCGAGGGCGTCCACGGCGTTTCGGCTTCTCTGCTTCTACAGCAACCGCTTCAGGTTTTACTTCAGGTGCAACTGTATCAGAAACTTTAGTCTCAGCTTCAGCTTCAGCTTTCGCTTCAGTTTCGACCTTCTTACGACCACGGCGTCCGCGTTTCGGCTTCTCTTCGGTTTTTGCTTCCGAAGGAGCAGCCTCAGAAGCTTCTGTCACGGTTTCATCCGAGTTCTCTTTAGTATTATCGGTTTCCGTTTTTGTTTCGACGTTTGACTTGTTCTCATCTCTATCTTGGCGATTGCGACCACGGCCACCACGGCGGCGGCTGCGAGCAGGGCGCTCTTCACCATCATCGGAACGAGCCGGGCGGCGATCATTTGACTTTTCGCTGCCTTTGCGACGGAATTTTTCGATACGGAAGTCACCTTCATGCAAGGTGCCATCAATGACGAGTTCTACCGAACAGGTATAACCGTTTTCGATCTTATCCAATTCAGCGCGCATGTTATTGAGGATATAGAGTGCCTCAGATGCGGTGATTGAAACGCGGAAGCGATCAAAATCTCCACTGCTGACTTCTTTTTCCAACGCGCGGATAATTTGAATGCCGAGCGCGGCTTCCGAACGGATTGTGCCTGTGCCTTGGCAATGCGGACAGCTGCGATCGATCGTTTCAGCAATGGACGGGCGCATCCGTTGGCGTGACATTTCCATCAAGCCAAACGTACTAATACGTGCCACTTGAATCTTCGCACGATCAGGGCGTAACGCTTCTTTCATCGCACGTTCAACGGCGCGACGATTCTTGCCTTCATTCATATCGATGAAATCAATCACGATCAGGCCTGCCAAATCACGCAAACGTAATTGACGCGCTACTTCGCGAGCAGCTTCCAAGTTTGTTTTAAGCGCGGTTTCTTCAACATTACGCTCACGCGTTGAACGGCCTGAGTTCACATCGATCGAGATCAGTGCTTCTGTTGGGTTCATCACAATCGAACCACCCGAACGTAAACGTACTTCAGGCTCTGTCATAGATGAAAGCTGGTTATCAATGCCTTCTTCATGGAAGAGTGGCATCTCACCTTTATGCAGTTTCACTTTGGGTGCATGGCTTGGGATTAGCATTTTCATGAAAGCTTTCGTTTCCTTGAAAATAGCTTCGCCATCGACGATAATATCATCAATGTCGCTACTGTAGCTATCACGAATGCAGCGCTGAACGATATTGCTTTCCTCATACACACGGGCAGGGGCGCTGGAGACTAATGTATCCTCGCGTATCTGGTTCCAGAGTTTGACGAGATATTCAAAGTCACGTTTAATTTCAGCACGTGTATGGCCAGCACCAGCAGTACGAATGATAACACTCATGCCTGTAGGTAACGCCATATCCGAGAGAATTTTCTTTAAACGCTTACGATCTTCACCACTGTTGATTTTGCGTGAGACACCACCACCGCGAGGGCTGTTTGGCATCAATACGCAATAACGGCCAGCGAGTGATAGGAATGAAGTCAGAGAAACGCCTTTATTGCCGCGCTCTTCTTTGATCACTTGAACCAAGAGAACTTGGTTGCGTTTGATCACTTCTTGGATTTTGTAGCGACGAGTATAGTCACGTTTGCGGCGAGGACGTTCAATTTCGTCTTCCCCGCTAAGGACTTCAACTTCAGCGCCATCTTCACCGTCGCTTTTATTGTTGCGGCGGTTGTTGTTATTGTTGCGACCACCACGATTGCGGCCACCACGACGGCGACGGCGACGAGTTTTATCATCGCCTTCACCTTCAGCGCCTTCAGCCTTAGCTTCTTCGGCAGAGCCTTCAGCTTTAGCTTCCTTATCAGTCGCTTTGTCTTCAGGTTTAGCTTCGGTAGCGGCTTGCGCTTCAGCTTTCGCTTTTTCGTCGGCTTCGATTTCAGATTTCTTGCGGCGGCCGCGACGGCGAGGTTTTGGTTTCTCTTCCGCATCCGCTTTGACTTCACCGTCTGTGACGACTTCGCTGCTTACACTTGCTTCCGCATCTGCTTTTGCCGCGAGCGTGTTGGTCACTTGATCTTCTTCAAGTTCCTCAGTCTCTGCTAAATCATCTTCATCGTCGGCGATATCTTTTGCCGCTTCATCTTCCTCTTCTTGGATCAGTCTTTCACGATCCGAAGTAGGGATTTGGTAATAGTTAGGATGAATTTCCGAAAAAGGTAGGAAGCCTTGCTTACCACCGCCATATTCGACAAAGGCAGCTTGAAGCGACGGCTCGACGCGCGTCACTTTCGCTAAATATACATTTCCTTTTATTTGCGGCTTAGCCGCGGTGGTAAAATCAAATTCTAAAATAGAGGATTTATTGTCGGTTATAACGACACGGGTTTCCTCCGGGTGGACCGCATCGACCAGCATTTTGCGTGACATTGTTTTGTACTCCGTTGTGCCCGACGCTAAGGTTCTCGCAGCCATAATCCAGCATCAAAGCGCTAGTATGCGCGATGCTTAAGATTCTTCTGTTTGAGGTGTGAGCGTACATTGGGGCTATTTAAATATTTATCTTTAATGTGTTAAATTAAGTTCTGTTCTACGCCTGCAGGAGCTTTCTGTTCCTTTTAGCGGGGAATTATTGAGTTTCACCAAGCTTTGTCCTTGGTTTCATTCGTAACCTCTTTATAAAGAAAACCGTGAGTTTCGCAATCAAGAATTTTAGTCTCCTATTGTTTCTGCTGGTCTGGGTGCCATTTACCAGTGCTGCGCTGGAAGTGCGTGATGTGCATATTAAGCCAACAAATAACGGAGAAATCCTAACGGTTGAGCTTGATGAGCATGTGAATCATAGCGTTTTCGCTCTAAAGAACCCAGATAGGCTTGTGGTAGATTTACCAGCCTTTAAGTGGAAGGTGGATACACAAAAGGTGGCTCGTGTAGGGAGCCAGTTTATTAAACGCATCCGTTATGCGCGCTTTGATGAAAATACGTCACGTGTCGTGCTGGATATGCATGAAGCGGTGAATTTCGATGAAATTCGTTCGAATCAAAACAATAAGAAGCAATTTCGGCTAACCGCCAAGAGTGGTGCCTCACCGAAACGCGCTGAGAAGGCGCGCTCTAAGTCAGCGGCTCTGTGGTCACGAAAGAATAATAAAAGTCGTCCGCCGACGGTCATAGTGCAAGATGACAACAAGAGTAATAAGGGTGAATTGCCAACTTCAAAGCCGCGTAAGCCAAAAGTGACTGATAAACCGCTTATTGTGATTGATGCGGGGCATGGTGGCAAAGACCCCGGCGCACATGGTCGTAAAACCAAAGAGAAGGTGGTGACGCTGCGTTACGCGCGTGCCTTGCGAGATCAATTAAAGGCGACGGGCAAGTATCGTGTCACCTTAACCCGTAACCGCGATAAAATTATCCCGTTGCGCGAGCGTTTCCGTATCGCACGTCGTGAAAAGGCCGCGATATTTCTCTCGCTCCATGCAGATTCAGCGCCGAATAAGGATGCGCGCGGACTTTCGATTTATACCTTATCGGAAAAAGCATCAGATAAAGAAGCGGCGGCTCTTGCGACGCAGGAAAACAAAGTGGATTTGCTAGCCGATGTTGACCTGACGCACGAAGATGAAGAGGTGGCTGACATCCTGATTGACTTGGCACGTCGTGAAACAAAGAATAAATCGGTCAAATTGGCAGAAAAGATCGTCAAAAAGATGAAGGGCAAGATTAAGTTACTAAAAAACCCTCACCGTCATGCTGGCTTTGCGGTATTGAAAGCACCTGATATCCCGTCTGTGTTGGTGGAGATTGGCTTCCTGACTAACCCTGAAGACGAACGGCTTATCAATCAAAAGGAACATCAGAATAAAGTGGTGAAGGGATTGCAACAAGGCATCACAAACTATTTTGCAGCGCAGCGCTGATAGCGTAGACTGACTGGGAAGAATAATAATAAGAAGAAAAATGCAGATTAGATCTCGATTTTTACGTGTTATAACATGGTTGCTATCGCTCGGGTTTACCGGGGTGATATTTGGCTGCTTGGCGGTGATTGGGCTGTTCTATATGTACAGTCATGATCTGCCGGATCCGGGGAAGCTAGCGAAATATGAGCCGCCGATTGTAACACGTCTGTATGCCAATAATGGTAAGTTGCTGGCTGAATATGCGACGGAGCATCGTCTCTATCTGCCGTTGGGCGCGATGCCGAAGCGTTTGATCAATGCATTCCTTGCGTCGGAAGATAAAGATTTTTACCGACATGATGGCGTTGATTTTATGAGTATCGCCCGTGCGATTGTCACCAATATCAATAATTACGGGCAGGGCCGTGCCATGGTAGGGGGCTCAACCATCACGCAGCAAGTGGTGAAGAACTTCCTCCTAACCAATGAACGTTCATTTGAACGTAAGATTAAGGAAGCGATCTTGGCGTTTCGTATGGATCGAATTTACACGAAAGACCGTATCCTTGAGCTTTATCTGAACGAAATTTACCTAGGGCTGCGTTCTTATGGTGTCGCGGCAGCGGCACTTAACTATTTTAACAAATCTCTCGAAGAGTTGACCATTGCCGAAGTGGCCTTCTTAGCCGGGCTTCCTAAAGGGCCAGCCAATTACAATCCGAATCAGAATTATGAGCGCGCGATGAATCGGCGTTCTTATGTATTAAAGCGCATGTATGCGAATGGATTTATCACCGCAGAAGAGATGAAGGTGGCCGATAGTTCTCCGATCACCACGCGAGAACGTGACAAGAGTGAAGTGGCCAGCGCTGACTTCTTTGCGGAGGAAGTGCGCCGTAAACTTGCCGAACAATATGGACAGGAAGTCTTATATGAAGGTGGCTTGTTCGTGAAAACGACGGTGGATCCGAAGACACAAAAACTAGCTGATAATGCGTTGCGTAAAGCGCTTTCTGATTATGATCGCCGTCATGGCTGGCGTGGGCCGATCGCGCATTTCCCCAATTTCTCGGAATGGAAGCTGCGGATCGAAAAGTTAGCGGAAAAAACACCGGTGTTCGATAATCAACGTTTGGCGATGGTCAAAACGGTCGAGGATAAGCAAGCGATATTGGTGATGTCTGAAGGCAAGCAGGGCAAGCTGAGGTTATCGGAAGTGAAATGGGCGCGCAAATATGTGAGCGAGACCATTATGGGGGGCGCGGTGAAGAAGGTGTCAGATGTGTTGCGTGTCGGAGATGTGGTACTGATAGATCCTATTTTCACGACACCCGAAGCCCCGGCGGAAGAGCCGAAAGAAACTGGTGCTTATAAGCTCCTACAGATACCGAAGGTTAATGGTGCTCTGGTTGCGATGGACCCACATTCAGGACAGGTGATGGCCATGTCTGGTGGCTACAGCTATCAGGGGTCAGAGTTTAACCGTGCGACGCAAGCGAAGCGTCAGCCCGGCTCTGCCTTTAAGCCGTTTGTTTATTTGGCTGGGATTGAATCCGGCATGACGCCTGCGACGAAATTGATGGATGGTCCGATCTCCATTCCACAAGGGCCGGATAGACCTGATTGGAAACCGCAAAACTATAGTGGCGACTTTTTGGGCAGTGTGACCATGCGTATGGGCTTAGAACGTTCGCGTAATGCGATGACGGTTTATTTGGCGAGTCTACTCGGCATTGAACGCATTCAGGAGATTGGTAAACGTTTCGGCATTTATGACGACCTGCCGCCACATTATGCCACGGTGTTAGGCTCGCAAGAAACGACTCTGATGAGACTCGTCAATGCTTATGCGATATTGGTCAATGGCGGTAAGAAGGTTGAGCCGCAGTTGATTGAGCGCATTGATGATCGTTATGGGAATATTGTTTTCCGGCGTGATAATCGTGAATGTAAGAATTGTTCCTACCGCGATGATATTCCGCCTGAAATGCAAAAAGCACCGCCGGAGCTTAAAGATGACCGTGAAACGGTGGTGGACGCTGCGTCTGCTTATCAAACTACCTATATGCTACAAGGCGTCGTTGAGCGCGGAACGGCACGACGTGCCAAAGCGCTGGGTATGCCTCTAGGCGGAAAAACTGGTACGACCAATGATAGTCGTGATGCATGGTTTATTGGTTTCTCTTCTGATCTGGTGGTCGGGCTTTACATTGGCTTTGACCAACCGAAGCCGCTAGGGCCCAAAGAAACGGGTAGCTCTGTTGCGTTGCCGGGGTTTGTCAATTTCATGGAAACGGCGTTGGATAAGAATACCGTGCGCCCATTCAGTATGCCTGAAGGGATTCGTCTTTATAAGATCGACCGTTGGACGGGCCGTCCGCCTTATGTGGGGAGTCCGGCGAAGAATATCATCTATGAGGCGTTCAAATATTACGAGAGCCCGAATCATGCGAATCGCTACGGTAATGAGACGCCTTATCAAAGTAAAAGTGAATCGCCGAAAGACACTGCGGGCGAAGGGTACCAGCCGGGTATTGCTGCGACTACACCGCCGACACGACCAGCAGCCTCTGTTAAGCGAGGTGCCGGGTGGGATTATTCTACGCAGCAGCCGAAGTCTAACCGCCAGCGACCACCGTCAGGCTATGTGGTGCCCGGGAATGAAAATCCAGGCGCCCCTGCGCGTGGGCACTATTACGACGAAGCGCCAAATTATGTGGAACGTGCGCAGCAGCTGCAACGTCAACGCGAGGTTCGCGGTTCTTACGATAATGGAGTGACAGGTGGGCGTTATTATGACCGCCAGCCTGTACCCGTCGCACCACGGGCGCCGCAGCAAGGATATGGCTCACGTCAACCAACACGTCCGCCAGCATCGGCTTACGGAACAGGAGGGCTCTACTAATGAAGGCCGAAACAACAGCATTAATCGAACAAATTCAGCAGTCACAGCAACTGCTGAGGAGGTACCTTTGACTGGGACGCTGCCGTTGCCCAATTAGAGGCGCTGAACGAACAAGCCGAAGATCCCGACCTATGGAACGATCAAGCGCGCGCGCAGAAGCTTCTCAAAGAGCGTACCCATCTTGATAATATGGTGAATGGTACGCTCAAGCTTGAGCAGGAGCTTGAAGACCATGTCACAATGATCGAGCTTGGCGAGATGGAGGGCGATGAGGCGACGGTTAAGGAGTCAGAAGTTGCACTGCTAGCGCTTGCCAAGAAGATAAACCGTATGGAGCTAGAGAGCCTGCTTTCGGGCGAGGCAGATGCGAATGATTGCTATATCGAAATTCATCCTGGCGCAGGCGGTACTGAAAGCCAAGATTGGGCGGCAATGCTCTTCCGTATGTATCAGCGGTGGGCCGAACAAAAAGGCTATAAGACCGAGATTGTCGAAGAATCTGCGGGCGATGAGGCGGGGATTAAGTCTGCGACACTCCTCGTGCAGGGACATAATGCTTACGGTTGGTCAAAGGTTGAATCTGGTGTGCATCGTTTAGTGCGGATATCGCCTTTCGATAGCAACGCGCGCCGGCATACTAGTTTTGCCAGTGCGTGGGTTTATCCTGTGATTGACGATACGATTGAAATTGAGATTGAAGATAAAGATCTGCGTATTGATACCTATCGCGCTTCAGGTGCAGGCGGGCAGCATATTAATAAAACCGATAGTGCGATCCGTATTACTCACTTGCCGACCAATATCGTCGTGCAATGTCAGAGTTCGCGTTCTCAGCACCAAAATCGTGCCAGTGCGTTTAAGATGCTGAAAGCTCGCCTGTATGAGGAAGAGCTGCGTAAACGCGAGGAATCGGCCCAAGAAGTAAATGACAGTAAGAGCGATATTGGTTGGGGAAATCAGATCCGTTCGTATGTTTTGCATCCGTATCAAATGGTCAAGGATCTACGCACAAATGTGGAAACGGGCAACACCTCTGCTGTGCTTGATGGCGATTTAGACGAGTTTATGTCTGCCGCACTTGCGCAACGTATCGGAACGGGCGCAAATTCAAAAGCTAAATAGGAGCCTTTTTAGGCTAGCCTAAAGAGACAAAGTAACTTAAGAGGGCGCCTCTATGGCCTCTAATGAACAAAGACACACATTCCGACTGCTCTCCTATTGGAACAGCATTAAGGAAAATAATAAGTTTCCGGATCTTTCCGAAATCAGCCTCGGCGAGATGGAAGACTTGTGGGACTTTTGTTTCGTATTAGATGTGTCTAATCGCGAAAACCCTGAGTTCCAGCATTTCGGTTCCGAGCTTTTGCAAGTGTTTGGCGAGGATTATACAGGTAAGCATCTAGAAGATGCTGCTACGCACTCGGTATTAGCGGATATTTCGAAATTTATTGAAGAAGTATGGTTGATGGAATCTCCCGTGTCGCATTGCGGTGAAGTGACGGTGGAGGGTTCGTTGTTGCGTTACCGAAGCCTGCTCGCACCGCTTTCGGAGCATGAGGATGGGCAGATTCACTACCTTATTGGTACAACGAACTTTCGCTCATACTAATAACACTTGCTGAAAACTCGCAGTTTCCCTATGTTTCGGCTCCTATGAACAGTCTTGGAATTGATAAACCCGTTGAAAAAACCCGCGTCGTTGTTGCGATGTCAGGTGGGGTGGATAGTTCTGTGGCAGCAGCGATGCTCAAGGCAGAAGGCTATGAGGTGATTGGGATTACCTTGCAGCTTTATGATTATGGCGCGGCGGTGGCAAAGCCAGGTAAGACCTGCTGTGCAGGGCAAGATATTCATGACGCACGCCGTGTGGCAGAGGAAATCGATATCCCGCATTATGTTTTGAATTATGAAGATAAATTCAAAGAAGCGGTGATGGAAGACTTCGTTGATTCCTATTTGGCGGGACAAACGCCGATTCCGTGTGTGCGCTGTAATCAATCCGTGAAATTTAAAGACTTGCTGCAAATGGCGCGAGATTTAGGCGCAGATGTGATGGCGACAGGCCATTACGTTCAGCAAGAAATGACCGATAGCGGAAAGTCTTTCATGTTACGCGGGGCGGATGATACCAAAGATCAAAGTTATTTCTTATTTGCGACCACGCAAGAGCAGCTCGACTTTCTACGTTTTCCTTTGGGAGATAAAACAAAGGCTGAGACCCGTGCTCTCGCGGAGCAATACGGCCTGCAAGTGTCAGATAAGCCAGACAGTCAGGATATCTGTTTCGTGCCGACAGGAGGCTATGCCAAGGTTGTTGAGAAGCTTCGTCCAGGCGCGAGTGCACCGGGGGCTATCATTCATATTGAAACGGGTGAAGTTTTGGGTCAGCACAAAGGAATCATCCATTATACAGTGGGGCAGCGTCGTGGTTTGGATATCGGTGGGACACAAGCCCCGCTTTATGTGGTGAAGCTAAATGCGGATGATAAAACTGTATTGGTCGGGCCGCAAGATGCTTTACTGACGCAGGATATCGCCTTGAAAGAGGTGAATTGGCTTGGCGAAGATGTGCCGCAAGAGGGTAAGGAAGTTTTGGTGAAATTGCGTTCGGTAGGTAAGCCCGTATCGGCGAAATTACAGCTTATCGATGATGCCGGTCATGCACAGATCACCCTAACGCCGCCTCAAATGGGAACGGCTCCAGGGCAGGCCTGTGTATTTTACGAAGGTAATCGTGTGCTTGGCGGTGGCTGGATTAAAGCTGCTTAACTTAAAGGTCTGACTTATCGCCAACGCCCCATTCTTCATGTAAACGAACGAGCTTTTTGTGATGTTTCTCGATGCGCTTTGTGTTGAAGACGCGCATGAAGAATTCGGAGGCCATTGGGCAAACTATCATGACTGCATATCCGGCAGCAGCACCACCATAAGCGGATAGCCAGGTAAAAGAGTCAGCCATTTGCTCTTGTAGGGCCCTAACGCTGTTACCATGCGTCATTGTAATATCAATCAGGTAAGGAAAGACTCCTGCGAGGTTGAAGCAAAATACGGTTTTAAACCAAAGTTGCTCATCCGAATCATCAATGAATTTTACCACGAGGGTTGGAAGCATACCAACAAGCAAAAGCATTGTCGTTTGCCTTAATAGCGCGAATGTTCCTACCAGCACGATAAACCAGAGGATTTTGCTTTTAAAGCTGCTTTTCTTTTTTTTCTTTTTCGTTTTTTTTTCGTCGGCCATCATTAGGTGTCCTGAAGGTTAAAGGAAGGGGCGTGAGCTTATATAAACAACGATACCAAGTGCGGTTACGCTCATGAACCATGCAAGTTGTTGCCCCATAATGCGTGATTTAAGGCGTAATTTCCCGTTATCTTGTAGGAAGTTGAACATCTCTCTGTGGAAGCGGAAAAGAGCCTCCGCGCGGCTATGCTCTCGTTGATCGTAAGAAAACATATCTTTGTTGAAAACAAGGAAAGTAATGTGCTCAATGATCCCTTTTTTTGCTAAAAGATTGATTTTGTCGATTAGCTTTTCGCGCTTAGACGTTTGGTGCAGTTGCTCTAGAGCTGGTAATATCATTTCGACGGCCCATTGAGTGAGGCCATGAAGAGGTTTATTCTTAATTTTTTGCTGAGCCATCGTTAGAATTTTGAGCATCAGGAGGCGTTCGTTCGTTGCAAGTTGAGGGAATTTACTCAATTCAACAATTCTGATTTCTCGATTGACTTCAAGCCTGTTCGTTAGGAATGCGGCTATATGACGATCGACAAGTGGTGTTATTTTCGCATGTTTCGCTGCAAGGTTGTTCAAGGTCGTTAATATCTCTTCAACCGTATAAGAATAATGGGGGAGCAGCATTTTTTGCTGACAGCATAAGGAGGGGTTGAGTTGGTAGAGAATGCGTTCAAAGCCGAAGCCAAGTTCTTTTGTTTTTAAAATAGGGCGAAGGTTCTGTAAGCGCCATAGAACGGTTGAGCTAACAGGGTTGTTAATGTCTGCCAATAAACTGTCGGAGTAAGTGAGGAGGTTATTATCAATAACACTGGTAAGTTGTTGTAAGTGCCCGCCATTACCTTTTCTGAATGCCTCCGCGAGTGCCGTTCCAAGCCCGTCTACATTGAGAGAGACTAATCGGAAGCGGATAGGGCCTTGTGGGTCGAGTGCGCTGATGAGCCTGGATAATTCATCGTTTTTTAAGGTACGTACAGGGTTTTCATCATCGCCAATGGGAATGACCCGATCCACCTGACCGCAAACGTCTGTTTTTTTGATGTTTGATTCGAGCCAGCGTAGTAAACGGAAGCCAGAAACCTGAGTGGTCGCCATTTTCCAATCTTTGCACAGATTATGAGCAATTTGTTGGCGAGTATAGAATAGGTTGTTGCGGTACTCAAACGGACGGATAGAATCTTTCGGTTTAGAAGGTGCGACGATGTTATAACGTTTGCCACCAATCCAGCCTTTCATTTGGTTACTGCTCCAACGTTCACCCCGATTTTCATTAATGGTGCCGCGCAAGAGATCTTGTAGGTTCTCAGACATTTCTACTTCGGGGATGAAGCTATTATAAGCTCCGTTTTCGAAGAGTTTTTCGACGCGGTCTGTGCTACTGAGTTCTTGATGTGGGAGATAGCCAAGATGCAGGTGTAATGCGAGTATACCAATGGCATAATAGTCTCCGCTAGTTTCCCCAGCGCCTTTCGCACCTGATAAGCAAAGTACACGCTCAGGCGCTTCATAGCTTGGGTCTTGGAGGTAACCTGAGGGGAGTGCACTACATTCATCGACGGTAATATCATTTTCAAAATATACAGTGTCAGCGTTGATGCACCCATGGTTAATGCCGTACGCTTCAAGTTCGAGCAACATCGCCGCTAACGGGCGAACTACCTGATTGATGATAAAACTTTCTGGAAGTGAGCCGGAATGGCTTAGGATGTCGCTGAGTTTTTTCCCGCGTGGTTTTTGTAGGATGAAAGCGCGATGCGTCTCTCCGCTGTTAGATAGGGTGACAGGGCCTGTCGCGTGGCAGCGAATTAAGTGCGGCACTGTTCCTTTTTGCATCGCTTCCGTTGCGCGATCGCGAAACGGTAAGCTATTGATGCCGACCAAGGCATAAAGTCCTTGATACTCTTCGTTACGGTCAGTTGCCGTAAAGGCTTTGCAGAGCTCATTGCTAAATTCCGGCAAGGGAGACTGAACTTGAATATCAAAGCGTTTGCCAAGCACATCCAAATCACCGCCGCGCGGTGTGTCTACCGTGTGGCGTTTAGCGGTGTTCTGCGGGGTTTCTAAACCCGATGTGTCTTTATCTGTCGCTGCCATAACTTATCTGTAGCTTAAAAATATAGCTATTGTGAAGGGTACAGTGATTGCTTGGCGATGGCTGCAACTGTCTAACCTAAAGCTCAGTAAACTCTTAGGAATTCTCCCAAAAGGTGCGAAAATGTCAGCGATAGGAGTGTTTTAACGTTTTGCGAATGGATCGCGGACCAAAATCGTGTCTTCACGGTCAGGGCTGGTTGATACCATAGCGACGGGGCATTCAATCAACTCTTCTACGCGGCGGATGTATTTTACGGCACGTGCAGGTAAGTCTACCCAGCTACGAGCACCTGCTGTAGAGCCCATCCAGCCCGGCATCGTTTCGTAGATTGGCTCAACCGCTTCTTGGATATCGCTGGCGGCTGGCAGATAATCATAAATCTTACCATCATATTTATAGCCGATACAGATTTTGAGTTCTTCAAATGTGTCCATCACATCAAGTTTGGTCAGGGCGATACCGCTAATGCCGCCAATCTTACAGGCTTGGCGAACCATGACTGCATCGAACCAACCGCAACGACGTTTACGACCGGTAACCGTGCCAAATTCGTGGCCAATCTCGCCAAGTTTTTGGCCGACTGCGTTATCTTGCTCCGTTGGGAAGGGGCCGCTGCCAACACGTGTTGTGTAGGCTTTGGTGATGCCGAGGATATAATCCAATTGGCGAACACTGATACCTGCGCCACTCGCAGCAGAGCCCGCTGTGGTATTCGATGACGTTACGAACGGGTAGGTGCCGTGATCGACATCAAGCATGGTACCTTGTGCGCCTTCGAACAGGATGTGGTTACCTTCGCGGTGTAATTGGTCAATCAGCATCCAAGTTGGTGCCACATAACTCAATAGCTCATCGCGGATTTCGCGGAGCATTTTGAGGGCTTCATCGAGGTCAGCAGGTTCAATGCCAAAGGCTTCAAGCAATGCATTATGGTGTTTATACATGGCGGTGATGCGTTGAACCATCACCTCATCATTGGTTAAGTCACAGATCCGCAATGCGCGGCGCGCTACTTTGTCTTCGTAAGCAGGGCCGATGCCACGGCCTGTTGTGCCGATTTTCCCATCGCCACGTGCGGCTTCAGAAGCTTGATCCATTTTGCTGTGGATCGGTAGAATCAGAGTCGCATTTTCGGCGATTTTGAGGTTCTCAGGTGTGATCGAGATGCCTTGTGCGCGGATGCGTTTCATTTCATCCATGAGGGCCCATGGGTTGATCACCACACCGTTGCCGATGATGCTGATTTTACCACCACGAACGACGCCGGAAGGAAGTAGGCTTAGTTTGTAAGTGACGCCATCGCAAACGAGTGTGTGGCCTGCATTATGTCCACCTTGAAAGCGTACCACGACTTGCGCGCGCTCCGAAAGCCAGTCAACGATTTTACCTTTACCTTCATCGCCCCACTGAGAGCCAATCACTACCACATTAGACATCGCTTAAGTTTTCCTTTTCGAGAAGATGTTTACACTTATGTTCTTTTGCTTCTTGCGTCGCTTCAGCCGCAGTCCTAGCGGTTGAATAAACCGTATGCCAGCCTTTTTCGCGTAAATCATACGCAATTTTTTCATTTGCGCCTTCAAGCACTAAACAACGAGGGGATTCATCGGCTATTTTACTATTTCGGAGTAAGGGCGTAAGATAAAGGGTGAAGCCGTAGGCGGGGAGGCCTTCATGCGCAATATAACGCCCGCCACGGCCAATTTCGCAACCGAGTGACGTCGAAAAAATGGAGAAAGCGATACTATCGTAATAGCCAAAACCGCTTTCCTCGAGTGGGTCAAGTGTGAGGGAGAGGTTCGGAAAGGCGGCTGCAATGGCGCGAACTTGCTTAACCCATGACATGGCGAAAATAGGAAATTGAGGGGCAAGTTCTTCAAATGTGCCCAAGCTTACGCCATCTATCAAGGTTAGTAGCGCTTCAGCAACCGGATGGTTGATGGCCATGATCGTGTGGCGATCTTTCTGCTCAACGGCGCGTCGTGTTGTTTCACGTTTCTTAGCGGGCAGTTCTTTGAGAAGCGTTGTTAAAAGACCGGGCAAGGTGAGGTCTAAAGAAAGATCATTGACCTCAATGGCACTCAGCGTCTCTTGTGCGCAGCGTAATATCTCAATCAATGAGCTATCGCTTTTTGCGCCAATGCACTCAATGCCGGCTTGAATAACTTGACGAGATTTGTCGAGCCCATCTCCTTTAATACGCAGGCAAGTACCCGCATAGCATAGGCGTAGTGGGAGCGCTTCATTATCCATCCGGCTGGCGGCGATGCGAGCGATTTGCGGCGTCATATCTGCGCGCAATCCCATCATACGTTGGCTCTTAGTATCCATCACGCGAAAGGTTTGGCGGTTTAATTTCGTTTTTTCAAGCAAGCTGTCTTCAAACTCAAGTAGGGGAGGCGAAACTTCCTCATATCCGAAATTGCGGAAACGTTCCAAAACGGTGTTGCGAAGCCTCCGCTCACGCCACGCGTCAGGGGATAATAAATCAGCAAAACCGGAGGGTAGGAGGCTAGAAGATGTTTGCATGTGATTAAACTTTTGTAACTTGAACGAGGTGCAGTCTACTGATTACTTAAGCAGGGTCAATGACTGGCATATAAACTTCTGGCACAAGCGGCATTGTCGCGGTAAGAAAGACGCATGAATACTCCCTATAGTTCCAAGCAAAATATTCCTTTTTGGCAGAACCCCAAAGCGCTTGCATTGATCATTGCTGTTGTGATTGGTGTGTGGGTTCTTTCCGGTGTGATTATTCCATCAGACCGAGCGTCTACTGAAGGTGTGGAGAATGCTACCAAAGCGGCTGCGAAGCCTATTAATACGGCGGATTTGCCGATTAAGATTGAAACGTTGCAGGCGCAAAAGCGTGCCCGTTCAATTACCCTGAATGGGGTAACGGAACCTGAACGTATTACGCTTATCGAAGCGGAGACCGAGGGTAAGGTTACTAAGATTCTGCATAAAGAGGGCGCGTTAGTCGAAAAGGGCGGCACCTTGATGCTCCTTGATGTGCGTGATCACCGTAATAAAGTGACGGAAGCCAATGCGGTATTGAAGCAGCGTAAAGTAGAGCTGAATGCGGCGCAAAAATTATATGAAAAAGGCTTCCAAAGTAAGGTGCGATTAGCACAAGCAGAGGCAGCGGTTGCTTCGGCGCATAGCCAGTTAAAGCTAGCGAATCTTGATTTAAGCTATACCACTATCCGTGCGCCCTATACAGGGTTGATTGAAGAAGTGTTGGCGGAAGAAGGCGACTTGGTGGGTAAAGGTTTCAATACACAAACGGTGATGCGTTTTGTGGATATGTCACCGCTTAACATTATCGGTCAAATTTCTGAAGTTGAGCGTGCCAAAGTAACCAAAGGGGATTTGGCGCATATCCGTTTTAGTTCGAGTGATGAGGTGACGGGTAAGATTAGTTTTGTCGCCTCCGTAGCAGATGAAGATACGCGTACGTTCCGTGTTGAAATTGAAATTCCGAATGAGGATGGAAAATTGCAAGCCGGTGTGAGCGCTGAAATCTCACTGCAATCGGATGAGCAATCGGCTTACGAAGTTCCCTCCTCTGTACTGTCGTTGAATGATATGGGAGCGGTGGGTGTAAAGCGTATTACCGAAGACAATATCGTAAAATTTGAGCCAGTTGAAGTCGTTTCGCAATCACCTAACGGGGTTTGGATTGCCGGGCTGCCCGAGGAAGTGCGCTTGGTCACGGATGGAGTGGCGTTTGTATCCGAAGGACAGGTGATTGATGTTCAAGAGAGTGTTCCGGAAGGTGCGGAAACCATCACGCCTGAATCGGCTGAACCAACGCTTGAAGCCGAAGGATGATTGCTCGTTTTATTGATGCAGCGGTTGAACGCCATCGCACGGTATTTCTGCTCCTTGCTTTTATCCTGTTCGCAGGTAGCTTGAGCTATCAAAATGTACCTAAGGAATCGTCGCCGGATGTGCAGATTCCTATCATTTATATCTCCCTACGCCATGAAGGTATTTCGCCGCAAGATGGTGAACGCCTCTTGCTGCGTCCAATGGAGAAGGAACTACAATCTATTGAGGGTTTGAAGCGTCTAGAAGGGCATGCTAGCGAAGGAGTCGCTTCTGTCGTCTTAGAATTTGATGCGGGTTTTGATTCTGACAAAGCGTTGGAAGATGTGCGTAATAAGGTAGATGAGGTGAAACCGGAATTGCCGGAAGAAACCGATGAACCGGTCGTACAGGAGGTGAATTTTAGTCGTTTCCCTGTGTTGAATGTGATTTTAGGCGGTGATGTGTCCCGCCGAACGCTCATTAAACTAGCGCGTGATTTACAGGATAAAATTGAGTCGATCAGCGAAGTGCTGGAAGCCAAGATTTCTGGTGACCGTGAAGAGGCGTTGGAGATTATCATCGATCCGCTTTTGCTTCAGGGGTATGGGCTGACGACACAAGAAGCGTTCTCGCTGCTTCGCAATAATAACATTCTCGTGCCCGCCGGCGAGCTTGATACAAGCGGCAGTAATTTTGCGATTAAATTGCCGGGCGTGATTGAGACAATGCAAGATTTGCAGAACCTGCCGATTCGCGTGAAGGGCAATGCGGTGATTACGTTGGATGATATTGCCGATATTCGCCGTAGTTTTAAAGATGTGCAAAATGAAGCGAGTATGAATGGTAAGCCTTCGGTTGCTTTGGGCGTCTCGAAACGTAGTGGCGCTAATATCATAGAAACTGTACAGCAGGTGCGTGACTTGGTGGCGCTCGAACGCACAAGCTGGCCAGCAGGGGTGAATGTGACTTTCAGCCAAGATGAATCGAATAAGATTTATGAGATGCTGTCTGATCTGCAAAATAATATTATTTTTGCTGTGCTGTTGGTGGTGATTGTGATTCTGGCTGTGATGGGGATTCGTAACTCTATTTTGGTCGCCGTGACGATTCCGGGAGCGTTCTTATTCGGAGTTTTATGCCTGCATTTGGGCGGCTTTACGTTGAATGTTGTGGTGCTATTTAGCTTGATTCTTTCGGTTGGTCTGCTGGTCGATGCCGGAATTGTGGTGAGTGAATATGCGGACCGTAAAATGATGGAAGGTGTGCCTGTTGAGCAAGCCTATCCGATGGGTGCGAAGCGGATGGCATGGCCGGTCATTGCCTCAACGGTCACGACTCTTATTGTGTTTGCACCGTTGCTTTTCTGGCCGGGTATTGTCGGGCAATTTATGCGCTATATGCCGATTACTCTTATGTTTACGCTGACCGGATCGCTGCTGATGGCGTTAGTGTTTTTGCCCACGTTAGGCGCAAAATTGCGGTTGCCGGGGAAAATTGATCCGGTGCAAGCGAAGCGTATTATGGCCGCAGAGCAGGGACATTGGAGCGAAGTAGGAGGCTTCACGAAAGGTTATGTTGATCTCTTACGAACCTTCCTGAAGCGTCCACTCTACCTCGTATTCGCGACGCTAATCGGGGTGAGTGTTATTATCACTGCCTTTATACAGTTCGGCGCAGGCGTTGAGTTCTTCCCAAAAATTGAACCGGATAATGCGAAGCTTCTGGTACGTGCGCGTGGGAATATGTCTGTGACTGAGAAAGTGACGCGCGTGAAAGAAGTCGAAGCGGCACTGCTTGAAATGAAAGATGAAGTCCGTATTTTCTACACGACAGCGGGTAAGCTCGGCGAAGATAAGCGTAACCGTACGGAAGATACGATTGGTGAAATTCAGCTGGAATTTGTGAATTGGCGTGATCGCCGTAAAGCGGATGAAATTTTGGCAGATGCTAAGCGCCGGACGGCTGGCGTAAAGGGCGTGATTGTCGAAACGCAAAAGAAACAAGAGGGTCCGCCAACCGGTAAGCCGGTGCAAGTTGAAGTGGCGAGTCGTTTCCCTGCATTAATTGAGCCTTATACCTCGCGTCTCATTGCCGCGATGGATAAGATGGACGGCTTTAAAGACCGAGAAGATGATCGCCCGATTCCTGAAATTGAATGGGAGCTGACCGTTGATAGAGAATTGGCCGGGCGCTACGGCTTGGATATTTTGACCATCGGTAACTTCGTGAAAATGGTGACGAACGGTATCATTGTGACGACGTATCGTCCGGATGATGCGGATGATGAAGTCGATATTTTGCTGCGTTTTCCTGAAAAGTATCGCAGCCTATCACAATTGGATCAGTTGCGACTTAATACGACGGACGGGCGCAGTATTCCGATTTCAAATATCGTGTCCCGCAAAGCGAATCAGAAAATCACGACGATTAATCGTGTTGATGGAAAGCAGATGATGAGCATTAAGTCCGACCTGAAAGAAGGCGTGCTGGCGGATGCGAAAGTAAAAGAGATTAAAGAATGGATCGCACAGAATTCCCCGAGTGCGGATTTGGAAATTCGTTTCCGGGGTGAAGATGAAGAGCAAAAAGAAGCAGGAACCTTCCTGGCAGCTGCCTTTATTATTGCACTCTTTATGATGGCGCTGGTTATGGTGACGCAGTTTAACAGTATCTATCACATGATCGTGATTATGAGCGCGGTCTTTTTCTCGACCGGTGGTGTCATGCTGGGGCTGCTTATTGCCAATGAGCCTTTTGGCATTGTTATGTGTGGGGTGGCGATTATTGCGCTTGCTGGTGTGGTTGTGAATAATAACATCATCTTCATTGATACTTTCGTACTGTATCGCAAACAAAATATGGAGCCACATGAAGCATTGCTTCGCACCGGTGCTCAACGTTTGCGGCCAATTTTGCTAACGGCTATTACGACCATGCTTGGGCTGGTGCCGATGGTATTTGCGATGAATATCGATTTTCTTGGGCGTGATGTAAGTTTCGGCGCGCCCTCAACGCAATGGTGGAAACAACTTTCTACTTCCATTGCAGGAGGCTTAGCCTTTGCGACTTTCCTTACCCTATTATTCACCCCGTGTTTGCTCTTGCTCGGAGAACGTTTTTTTGCGAGAAAAGAGCGGAAAACAATCACACAATAAAAGAAGAATCTAAATGGAACTTGCCCAAATTATCGGTTATCTCGGAACGCTTGCTATCACGGTTTGTTATATTCCGCAGGTGCTGCACACTTATCGCTCTAAGGATGTAACAGGAATCTCATTGGGGATGTACTGCGCGTTAGCAACCGGTGTTGCATTGTGGTTGTTTTATGGAATCCTCAAATCAGATATCCCGTTGATGCTATGTAACAGTATTAGCTTGTTGATGATCATTTCGATTTTGACGATGAAAGTCCTTTACAGCAAAAAGCCTGAAGCTTCGCATGTCGATTGATCCGGTTTCCTTTGCACAGGATTTAATTCGTTGTCCCTCAACCACGCCGCAAGAAGCAGGTGTAATGACGGTGCTACAAGAGGCGTTAGAGTCGCTAGGCTTTAAGGTTTGGCGTGAGACGTTTCATGATGAAAATACGGAATCGGTTGAGAACCTCTATGCGCGTTTAGGCGATGCGGAGCCTAATCTTTGTTATGCTGGGCATTTAGATGTAGTGCCGATCGGCGATAGTGCCGCTTGGAGCGTCGATCCTTATGTCGGTGAAATTCGCGATCAGTATCTTTACGGGCGTGGTACCGAGGATATGAAGGGCGCGATTGCTTGCTTCGTTGCGGCAGTTTCTCGTTTCGTTGAAACTAACCAAGGCAAATTTGGTGGCTCACTTAGCTTTCTCATCACGATGGATGAAGAAGGGCCTGCCATTAACGGCACTAAGAAAATGCTGCAATGGATGGAAGAGAAGGGCGAGAGGATTGATATTTGCCTCGTCGGTGAGCCGACTAATCCGCATCATTTAGGCGAGATGGCGAAGATTGGTCGTCGAGGTAGCATGAATTGCGAACTGATGGTCAAAGGTACGCAAGGACATGCCGCTTACCCACAATTGGCGGATAACCCCATTACGAAGCTTGTGCGCATTCTGCACCGTTTCAAAGCGGAGGCGATTGACGAGGGAACCGATTATTTCCAGCCAAGTAATTTAGAAGTTTCATCTGTTGATATTGGAAATCCCGCTTTTAACGTGATTCCCGCGCACGCTTCCGCACGCTTTAATGTACGCTTTAATGATAGCCGCCCTTACGTGGAAATTCAAAAATGGATACGTACGATTTGTGAAGATGAAGCTGAGAAGTTTGATTTAGAGATGACGGTGACCGGCGAAGCATTTCACAGTGCCCCCAACCGTCTGACGGGTATTTTGCAAGAGGTGAGCCAGAAAATTACGGGGCGTGAGTTGGAACTTTCGACGACCGGTGGAACCTCCGATGCGCGCTTTATCAAAGACTATTGTCCTGTCGTTGAGTTTGGTACGACAGGCCGAAGAGCACATCATGTGGATGAAAATGTATCGCTTGAGACCCTCGTGCAGCTTACAGATATTTACGAACAGGTCATAACACGCTACTTTGCGTAAATGGCTGATCATATTGCTCCCTTAAAATCGACCCTGCATACGATTGCAAATGCGCGAACGCATGGAGTTTCCTATGTGGTCGAAGTTGATTCCGGTGTGTCAGGGCCATCGGCGGCACTCCTTGCCTGCACGCATGGTAATGAACCCGTTGGGCTGGCGGCATTTCAGTATTTATTATCCGATTTGACTCTACTCCGAGGAAAAATTTATTTTGTCGTTGCGAACCCGAAAGCGGCTGAATGTTATTTCAATGCTGGTTGCTCGGATGCCAAAGAAGACTCGCGCTATATTGATAAGAATCTTAATCGTCTGCCAGAGCTAGATGAACTCGCAGGGAGTCAGGTCTATGAGTTTCAGCGCGCCGCCGAATTACTCCCTATTTTACAGCAAGTAGATGGAGTGCTCGATTTGCACTCGACCTCATCAGATGCGCCTCCCATGCTTTTATGTGTGGATGAAACCAGTGCTGAATTGGTGAGGGATGCGGTCTTTCCATTTGAAAATGTGATTGCCGATATTCACAAACATATTAGTGGTAAGTTTTTGATCGAATATGCGGAACAAGCAAAGGTGAAAATTCTTGCAGAGTGCGGGCAGCATGAATGTTTAGAAGCTTCACAGCGGGCGATCGATGTTTCTCTCGCATTCTTGCATTGCATGGGATTGGTTGAGGACTTTCAACCTTCAGATCGGACCAAAGAGATTGCTTATTATCAATGTAAGCAAGCGGTTTTCTTGCCGCAGAATTGCGATGAGTTACGTTTACGCAAAGTGATCGAAGCGTTCGAGTTTGTTAAAAAAGGACAAGTGCTTGCCTGTAATGGAGCGAATATAGAGGCGGAATCTCCTGATTCAGGTTACGCGGTTATGTGCCCCGAAACAGACAACACGCTTGATTGCTCAGAGGCGTTGTTATTCTTGTGCGATAAGCTCAGCGTTTAAATATATTGCCCAGCGGCGTACCCGCTCGCCCATGCCCATTGGAAGTTGAAGCCCCCTAAATGACCAGTGACATCGACCACCTCACCGATGAAATATAAGTCGCTGACTTTCTTGCTCTCAAAGGTTTTGGAGGAAATCTCATTCGTATCGACACCGCCCAGGGCCACCTCCGCTGTGCGGTAGCCTTCGGTTCCATTCGGCGTGATATTCCACTCTTGAATTTGTTTGGCGATCGCTTCCAGTGCTTTATTGCCTTGCTCAGCAAGCTTTCCAGCGTAACCATATTCTTCGCAAAGATAGTGAGCAACGCGTTTGGGTAATAAATTCTGCAAACAGGTTTGAATCTCTTGTTTGGGGTTTTGGTCGCGGTTTTCTTTGAGCAACTCTAGGACGTTTTCTTCCGGAAGTAGGTTGAGGCTAATCGTGTCGTCATCTTTCCAATAAGAAGAGATTTGCAAAATAGAAGGGCCGCTTAATCCGCGATGCGTGAAGAGCATACCTTCTGTAAAGGAGGTGTTATTGGTTTTGGCGATCGCATTGAAGGAGACACCGGCGAGAGGCCTTAATTTGTTGAGTAGTTTTTCCTCTAACGTAAAGGGCACCAGTGCTGCGCGGGGCTCAATGACCGCTAAATTGAATTGTTTGGCAATTCGGTAGCCCCAATCAGTCGCACCCATTTTGGGAATGGAAGGGCCACCCGTAGCAATCACAAGGGACTCGCATGTGAGTGTCTCATCACGGTTTGTTTGGATTGAGAACCCTGATTCCAATTTCTCAATTTTATTAACTTCTGTTTGCAATTGGACCGTGACGTTTGCTGCCTCACACTCATCTAAGAGCATTTGAATAATCTCTTTTGAAGAACCATCACAGAAGAGCTGACCGAGGGTTTTCTCGTGATAGGCAATACCGTGTTTCTCAACCAGTTCGACAAAATCAGCGGGTGTATAGCGCCCCAGTGCAGATTTGCAGAAATGAGGGTTTTGCGAGAGATAGTCGTTAGCTGTGGTGTGGATGTTCGTAAAGTTACAACGTCCGCCGCCTGAGATTCTAATTTTATCTCCGGCTGATTTCGACTTATCAATGAGTAAAATCTTGCGCCCGCGCTTGCCAGCTTCCATCGCGCAGAATAACCCTGCCGCGCCGGCGCCAACAATAATACTATCATAATGCATGGTGCTGGCTGGACTAAACGTCCAGTGCATCTTTCAGTTTATCGCCGTGCAAGCTGGTTTGTTCGGTGATAAATTTGAAGCGAAGTTCCGGCTTTTTGCCCATGAGGTCGTTGACACGTTCTTCGGTTGCATCTTCATCATCTTCGGCGATTTCGATCTGAAGAAGTTGTCGATTTTGCGGCAACATGGTGGTTTCTTTTAGCTGCGGCGCGGTCATCTCACCGAGACCTTTAAAACGCCCCACATCGAGTTTTCCACCTTTGGCGGTTAGTTCAGCCACCATCGCATCTTTTGCGGCTTCATCTGCAGGGTAGAAGGTTTTGCCTTTATGCGTGACGCGAAATAAGGGAGGTTGGGCAAGATAGAGGTGCCCTTGGCGCACCAGCCATGGCAATTCCTGATAGAAGAAAGTCATCAGAAGCGCGGCGATATGCGCGCCATCCACATCTGCATCGGTCATGATGATGACTTTATCGTAACGTAGATCATCTTCGCGATAATGTTTCCCAGTGCCGACGCCGAGCGCTTGCAGCATGTCGGAAATCTCGTTATTGGCGCGAATCTTTTCGGCGGTAGCAGACGCCACGTTCAAGATTTTACCACGCAACGGTAAGATCGCTTGAGTCTCGCGGTTACGCGCTTGTTTGGCAGAACCGCCAGCTGAGTCACCCTCAACCAAAAATATTTCAGTTCCTTCGCGGTTGCTGCGGGTGCAATCGGAAAGCTTGCCCGGCAGGCGTAAGCGCTGGGTGATGGTTTTACGCGCCGTATCCTTTTGTTTCTTACGGTTCATACGATGTTCCATCCGCATTTGGATGAATTCCATTAATTTACCCGCCTGTGCGGCATCGTCAGAGAGCCAGTGATCAAACGGATCGCGAATGGCATTTTCGACCAATTTGGTGGCGCCCGCACTCACAAGCTTATCTTTGGTTTGCCCTTGGAATTGAGGATCTTTGATGAAAACCGAGAGCAACATATAAGCAGACCCTGAAATATCGTCCGCCGTAATTTTTGCGAGATTGCGAGTATTTACCATTTCGCCGTAAGCTTTGATTCCCTTGCTCAGAGCAGCACGCATTCCGCTCTCATGGGTTCCGCCATCAGGAGTGCTTACGGTGTTACAGTAAGAGCGACCAAAGCCTTCATCTGTATCCGGCCAAGTGATCGCCCATTCCACGCGTCCCATTCCATCTGCCAACTCTGCTGTGCCGGTGAAAGCATTTGGCGTGGCTAAAGGCGATTTTCCTATTTTCTCTTCGAGGAAATCAGCCAAGCCATTGGGGAATTGAATTGTATCTTTCGCGGGAACTTTGCTGCCTTCTTGTAAAAGTGACTCATCGCAGGTCCAGCGGATTTCGACGCCGCGGAAAAGGTAGGCTTTAGAGCGTGCAAAACGGTAAAGTTTTTCAGGGCGAAATTTCGCCGCATCGCCAAAAATTTCTTCATCTGGATGAAAGGTGATCGAGGTCCCTTTGCGATTGGCAATCGTGCCGCCTTTTTCGATTTTCGTTTTCGCATGGCCGCGGCTATATTTTTGTGTATGCAGGGTCTTGTCGCGGATGACTTCGACCTCTAAATGGTCGGACAAGGCATTGACTACCGAGATTCCAACACCATGCAAACCGCCAGAAGTCTCATAGGCTTTAGAGGAAAATTTACCGCCAGAATGCAAGGTGGTTAAAATCACTTCGAGCGCAGATTTATCTGGAAATTTAGGATGCTTGCCAATCGGAATTCCGCGACCATTATCGCTGATCGTAATGACGTTATTAGGCTGTAAGTTAATTTCAATACGCGAGGCGTGACCGGCTACGGCTTCATCCATTGAGTTATCGAAAACCTCATTCACCAGATGGTGCATGGCGTTCTCATCTGAGCCGCCAATATACATACCGGGGCGCATGCGAACCGGCTCTAATCCTTCGAGGACTTCAATGTCATCCGCGGTGTAAGTCTCTTGTTTGGCGGCGGTTGCCCCGCTCTTGCCGTCTAATTGTAATTCCATTGCCTATCTATACCAGCTCTCAAACCCGCTGCAAGAGCTGATTTTAGACAATTTATCATTGCGAGGAATGCTGTGGTATCGACGAGGCAATCTTAGAGGTTCTAACGGCAGGAGACTCTGGATTAGCGGCGCGACATCCGCGATGATGATATCTTCACAAAACTGTAACACACGCGCTCAATTGGCTTTGCTATATTAGGAGTATGGAAAACACACAAAACGACCCGAATATGCAAGCCCAAACCGAACAGGCAGCGGCTCAAGAAATGCAGACCAAGCTGCTGCTCGATATCGTGCAAAAAACCGGCTTGGATGCGAATAACCCAGCGCATCAAAAGATGGCCGCAGAAGTGTTGAATAATGTTTTTGAGTTACAAGACCCGGCTCGCGAAAAAGAGCGCAACGGTATTATGCGCGAATATGGTTTGCAGCCCGATGAGTTCAAGGCGGCGATTGAAGGGGTTATAGCGCAGAGCGATCAGCTAAACCAAAAGCTTGAAGAGATGGGCAATAAAGCAACGGATTTGGCTGAAAACAAGCTTAAGAAAAGTACAATGATCAGCACAGTTATCGGCGTGGTTGTGGGTGCGATAGCAACCTATGGTGTTCATGCAAAATGGTTAAAAGGACTTGATAAGGGCTGGAAAAAATGGGGGGGAGGAATTGCAACCATGGTGGCAACCTCTTTGGCTGGTGGTGCAATTGCTGATCAATTTACAAGCAAACCCATCAAAAAAGAAATTGAAGGAATAGCGGTGCAAGGAGAGGAGCTGTCGATTAAAAATCAGCAACTCATAGTGCAAGCCCAAGAACTACAATATAATATGATTCGCGACCTTTCGGCGGGAATGTTGAAAACACGCGCGGAAGCGGCGGCGAAGCCTCCTGCACCCGTAGCGCCTATTGTCTCGGTGCCAACAAAGCCCGTAGCGGCGGCTCAGAGACCCCATCCACAGGAAGAAAAACGAAACACCTTGCAGAAGATGACCGATACGGTTGGTATCACCGCGCCTGAGGGAAAAGAAAGTGCGTTAGATAAAGTACTGGATACAGTGGGTGCCAAAGCTCCGATCGATAAAATTCTAGGAAATGCGCCTGCGGCAAGTAATGTTGAAAAAGTTGAAGAGGATAAACTGAAAGCGGCCTCGGCGACGACTTTATTAGGTGGCTAAGCCGCTTTATCTGAACGAGGGCTATTTAGCTTCGCCAATTTCTCTAATATCTGATGTAAGAACGCCAAGCGCTGCGATTGTTGGCGATGGCGTGCATCGTAGGTCATGACCAATTTCTGATCGGCGCGGATTTTAATTTGTTGTTTATGCTGATTGATAAATTCCATCAGTGCTTGCGGATTATTCACTTTATTTTGATAGAAGGTGAGGACGATCCCTTTCGGCCCGGCATCAATACGTTCAATTTTCGCCTCGCGACAAAGAAGCTTGAGGCGCAGCGTTTCGAGGAAATGCTCAACCGTTTCAGGTGATTTCCCAAAGCGATCGGTCAGCTCCAACGCGAAATCATCAATTTGTTCATTGCTGCTAAGCGTGCCCGCACGGCGGTAAAGGCCGAGGCGTAAATCGAGATCAGAGACGTACTCTTCCGGAATAAGTACCGATAGGCCGAGCTTGATTTGCGGGCTCCAATCTTGGATCGCGGCAGATTCCTCGGCGGTCTTATCCTTGCGCGCTTTTTGTACGGCTTCTTCCAACATATGTTGGTAAAGTTCCACACCTACTTCGCGGATTTGACCGGACTGTTCTTCGCCCACTAAATTCCCAAAGCCGCGAATTTCCATATCGTGACTGGCAACGGTGAAGCCTGCGCCGAGCGTATCAAGCGTTTGCATGACCTCTAAACGGCGCATCGCATTGGCGGTGAAATGCTTGTTATGCGGCAAGGTGAGGTAAGCGTAAGCACGGGTTTTGCTTCGTCCAACACGCCCGCGAAGTTGGTACAGTTGCGACAAGCCAAAGCGATCCGCGCGGTTGACAATCAGCGTATTGGCAGTTGGGATATCAATACCGGATTCGATAATACTGGTCGACATGAGTACATCATATTTGCCTTCATAAAAGTCATTCATCAGTGTGTCTAATTCGCTGGCTGGCATCTGCCCATGGGCTACGATGACTTTAATTTCCGGCACTAGATCGGTGATGCGGTTTTTGAGTTCGGCAATATCTTTAATATAAGGGGTCACATAAAAACTCTGGCCGCCACGATGGAATTCGCGCAACAGTGCCTCGCGGATCATAACCGGATCATAAGGCGACACGAAGGTGCGAATGGCAAGGCGATCAACGGGCGGAGTCGTAATAAGCGAGAGGTCGCGCACGCCGGTCAGCGCCATCTGCAAGGTGCGCGGAATCGGCGTCGCAGAAAGGGTGATGACGTGGATATTACTGCGTAGCGCTTTGAGTTTTTCTTTTTGTTTTACGCCAAAGTGCTGTTCTTCATCGACGATTAGTAGGCCAAGATCTTTGAACTTAATGCGTTCGGCCAGTAGTGCATGCGTGCCGATCACAATATCGATTTTTCCTTGTTCAATAAGCTCGATGGTCTGTTTAGTTTCCTTCGCGCTGACGAGACGAGACAGTTGGCGAATTTCAATCGGAAGCCCTTTGAAACGTTCCTGAAACGTTTTAACATGTTGGCGAACGAGTAGGGTGGTTGGCGCGATCAGTGCAACTTGCACGCCACCTTCAGCCGCCGTCGCCGCAACGAATGCAGCACGTAATGCAACTTCGGTTTTGCCGAATCCAACATCGCCGCAAATCAGACGATCTGCCGGACGGCCTGTGCTAAAATCTTCCAAAACATTATCAATAGAACTCTGCTGATCTTCGGTTTCGACAAAAGGGAAGCGACGACAAAACTCGTCATAGAGTCCTTCTGCGGGACTGAGAATCGGCGCTTTGGCGATATTACGTTTCGCGGCAATTTTCAGCAATTCTTCCGCTGCCATTTTGATGCGTTCTTTGAGGCGTGCTTTACGGTTTTGCCAGTTACTCGCGCCGAGTTTGTCCAGCAAGTTTTCGCCATCGCCGTCACCTACATCGCCGTAGCGGGTGATGATATCAATATTTTCAACCGGCAGGAACAGGCGAGAGTTTTCAGCGTAAACGAGCTTGAGGCAATCATGGCTTATGCCTCCTGCTTCGACGGTGACAAGTCCTTCAAAGCGGCCAATGCCATTTTCCTTATGCACGACCAATTCGCCTTCGGTGAAGTTGGCGGCTTCGGCGAAAAACTGTTCGGAGGTTCTGCGCTTTGTACGTTTCTGTACACGGCGCTCGCCGAGGATATCTTGCTCCGAAATAACAGCGACTCTGTTCGAAACGAACCCGCGCGCTAGCGGCACGGTCACGATTTTTGTTTTGGCCGCGAGTGTCAGTTTCTCTTTTAAATTCTCCTGCGAGCCATCAGAGATAGAGGCGATAAAGATCTGCTTGCCATCATTAATCTGTTGCTGAATATACGTTCTTGCAAACTCGAACGGGTTCTTGCCATCGCGTCTTTCACCGGAAAATTCACGTCCCTGTTTGATGGCTTGGCTGGCACCTTTCGCATCCGAAAAGGGCGAGAGGGTGATGTGCTGAATATTATGGGTGAGCACTTGCCATTCATCCTCCATCACGTAAAGCCGTGCGGGGGGGAGCGGGTGATAGATCGCCGCGTCACGGATAATCATCTGACTACGTGCTTGGAAATAATCGTCAATCACCTCACATCGGTCCGTGCGGGCAATTTCGGTTTGATGCGCGAATATCGTAATCACATCATCCGGCAGGTAAGTATAGAGCGTGTCGAGGTGCCCGTAAAATAGCGGCAACCAATGTTCCATTCCCGGGTGCGTATGGCCTTGGCTGATGGAATTATAGAGTTGATCCGGTTTGCTAATTGCGCCGAAGCTTTCACGGTAATTATCGCGGAAGCGTTCGATAGATTTCTCATCAAGTAGCACTTCGCTCACAGGGTGCAGGGTGATCTCCCCAATTTCCTTCTTATCGGAGCGCTGGCTGAGCGGATCAAATCCTTGGATTGATTCAATCTCATCGCCGAACAGATCAATACGACAGCCATGTTCATAGCCGCTCGGAAAGAGGTCAATAATATTTCCGCGTAGGGCAAATTCGCCGGGTTCCATCACCTTACTCACGCGCGTATAGCCATTGGCGACCAAGTAACGCATCAGCGCATCGCGGTTGAGGTCCGAGCCTTGAGTCAGCAAGAGCGTCGCATGCTCAATCGAGCTGCGCGGCGGGAGTTTCTGTGTGAGCGCATTAATCGTCGTGACGATAATCAGACGCTTGCCCGGCGGTGTGTTTAAAATATGCGACAGCGTGGAGAGCCTTTGCGCCATCAAAGAATGTTTCGGCGAACTGCGATCATAAGGCAGGCAATCCCATGCCGGCAAGGGCAGGATGACCGCGCTTTTCGCAAAGGCTTGAAGCTGCTGCACCGCTAAATCCATCTCGCGATCATTAGGCGCAACGAATAAAACCGGCTTAGCCGACTCATGACTCACCCGAGCCGCAACAAAGGCCTCCGCCTCCTTAGGGGTGTCTGAATAGATAAAGTGGTTAGGCATTCTTGAGTTTTACTTTAGCCATCTGAAAGGTTTGAATCTCGGCGATGATGGATTTGTGTTCTTCGGGTTTGGCTTGGGCGTCGGTCAGCCAGCGGTAAATATCCCAATCATCTTCCTCTAAAAGGGCTTCAAAGGCGCTTATATCTTCGGCCTTAGGTAGCCATGCATCGGCGAAAGGGCCGAGAATATCATCGGTCTCTTTGCAGCCTCGGTGCCAGCTTTGGTAACGTAATCGCTTCTTATGGTCGTTCATTTTGTTTTTTAACCCGTTTTT
Source organism: Rickettsiales bacterium (assembly GCA_029252805.1). NCBI lineage: Bacteria > Pseudomonadati > Pseudomonadota > Alphaproteobacteria > Rickettsiales > Rickettsiales bacterium. Next base: position 39,398 of record JAQXAR010000027.1, on the reverse strand, counting down.
AACAATTTAATGTTTATAGTGATACAGCTGGATGAGCAACGAAGGATTGATCTATGTTAAACACTTATCGTCGTCATGACGCGGTTTTGATCGTGTGTCAGGATAATAATGCGCAACGCATTGAGGTTGCCGCTATTAACGAGCAAGCCAAGAAGATCACAGGTTACAGTAGCGAGGAAGTGGTGGGTAAGCGCCTGCACGAGCTTGTTGATGATAATTTACGTGAGGTTTTGGATGAGCGTATCCACTTTGTTGTAGGACAAGATGATGTGGCCGATGCGTTGATGCGCGTGCGCAAGCTCAGCTTAAAAACAAAAAACGGTGCGATGCAAGAATTTCGCCTACGTGTCGTGCGTTCAGAGGTGATGGACTCTAATCCAACTTTCCACCTTGTGTTGGAAGATGAGCGTGTGGCTCTGGAAAATGATGGCTTTAAGGAGGTTCTGAAAGAGAATTTCCGTGGGCATGAAGTGCTCGAAGAACAAACAGGGCTACCTAACCGTTCCTCGCTTATGAAGGATCTTGAGCTATTTCAATTTTTTGCCAAGAAGCGCGAAGCAACGGCTTGTTTTGCAGTATTGCAGTTAGATAATACGGCAGAACTTTCGGCGATGATGGGCGCGCAGGTGCCGTATCAGGTGTTGAAGCATCTTGGACAGCTTTGTGCGCAGCGTTTGCGTACTGAAGATACGGTGGGTTTGTTTTCAGGGCAGGCTTTAGGGCTTATTCTGATGCAAATAACGCCTGAATCAGCACGTTTGGTGCTGAACCGTTTACGTTGGTCAGCCGCTTCGATGCCAGTGATTTTGGATACAGGGAAACGTGTAGATCCGGAAATTAGTATTGCTTTCCATATGATTGGTGAAGCGACTCCTGAAGCGATCATGATCGGGTGTGAAGAGCAAGTCAGGACCTCTTCAGTCGAAGGTGGCTCGTTGCATGAGGTAAAAATTTAAGCGGCTTTTGGCACTAGTTTTCGATCTTTAATCACCTGGTCATACACGCCAAGTACCTTGTTACACATGGCTTCGGTACTGAAGTTTGCAACCACATGTTGACGTGCATTCTGGGCGAGAGCTTGCTTTGAATTCTCATCGAGCATGAGGGCTTGTTCAATCGCTTGCGAGAGTGCCTTAGAATCTCCGGGAGGCACGAGCCATCCCGTTCCCGTCTCGCCAGTCATCACGGTCTCCATCGCACCGCCATGCGAGGTGGCAATGATTGGTTTTCCCATCGCTTGCGCCTCGACCGGCACACGGCCAAAAGCTTCCGGCTCTATGGCCGGCGAGATAACCACATCAGCCACATTATAGGCATCACGCATATCGCGTGAGGTGCCGGCCATGCGGACATGCCCGTGTAGTTTATATTTTTCGACAAGTTTTTCTAACTCGCGTTTATAGCCAGGGTGTTTGCCTTGTTCGCCTAGGAGTACGCAATAAAACTGGCGATGCGGTAGCTGGCTGAGTGCTTTGAGCAGCACATGTTGCCCTTTCCAACGGGTGAGGCGGCCAGGCAGTAGGATAACAGGAAGCCCTTCCGGCAGATGCCATTTTTGGCAGAGATCCATCGTGCGTACGCCGCTGCTTTTCTCTGGATGGAAATATTCCACATCGGCGCCGCGATGAATTACACGGATAATATCAGAGGAAGCGCCATATTCTTTGGCGACGTGTTCGCCGACGAAATTGGAAACGGCGATGATACGTTCGCCACGGGTCATGATCTCGTTATAGCGGTGCTTTAAGCCTTTGCCGTAGCCATTATAAACGCCGTGGAAGGTGGTGATAAAGGGAACGCCTGTGCGTTTGGCGGCATAATAAGCCGACCAAGCCGGCGCGCGCGAACGTGCATGGACGATCTCAACTTTCTCGCGTTTGATGATCTCGCTTAGGCGTAGCACGTTTTGCCACATAGTGAATGGGTTTTTGCTGGTGAGTGGGAGTTCGAAATGCGTGGCGCCGTATCGGGTTAGTTCATCGACCATGACGCCGCCTGCAGAGGCGACTAAAGCCTGTGAGCCTGACTCTTGCAATGCGCGTGCGACTTCAACCGTGCCACGTTCAACGCCGCCACTACCTAGCTCGGGGAGCACTTGGAGTACTTTAACCATAATTACTATTGATTAACCGTTCATTTACCTTCAACAATGGCAACACTGTTACTGATTAGATAAGAAAGATACCAGTAAAAATGAAGCCACAGATGTTCAAATGCCCTGATGGGGGTGAAATAGCGTATCATAAAACCGACGGTGAAACACCGGGGGTTATCTTTTTAGGCGGTTTCCGCTCTGATATGACGGGCAGTAAAGCCATGGCTTTGGAAGAGTTCTGTAAAGAGCGTGGTCAGCAATTCATTCGTTTTGATTATTTTGGTCATGGTGAATCGGGCGGTGCTTTTGTTGAAGGTACGATCGGTCGTTGGGCCGATAACGCGATTGCGGTGCTGGATGAACTTGCGGGCGGAAAACCACAAATCCTTGTTGGTTCGTCGATGGGCGGTTGGTTGATGCTGCTTGTCGCACTCAAACGTCCGAAGAAAGTCGCCGGTTTGCTCGGTATTGCGGCAGCGCCTGATTTCACGGAATTACTGATGTGGGATAAATTTACGCCGGAGCAGCAAACTGAAATGCGCGAAAAAGGCGTCATTGAAATCCCCAATTGCTACGATGAAGAGCCTTATAAGATCACCATGAACCTGATTGCTGAAAGTGGCGAGCATCTCGTGCTTGATGGCAATATCGATATTAATTGCCCGGTGATGCTTGTGCACGGCATGAAGGATGAGGATGTGCCATGGGAATTCGCCATGACATTGAATGAGAAACTCGCCAGTAAAGATGTCCGCACTCTGTTAGTGGATGATGGCGATCATCGTATGTCATCGGAGAAGCATCTGAAGATTATTCGTAAACAATTAAATCGTATGTTGGATGAGTTAAGCCAGCAGGAAGATGCGGCGTAGCTAAATGGCGGTAAATTTCAAAAATGCGGAGTTCATTATGAGCTGCCCAACGTTAGACTATGTGCCCCCACCGAAAGCCATGGAAGTGACGTTCGCAGGGCGTTCAAATGTTGGGAAATCCAGCTTATTAAATGCACTGACTGGCCGCAAGCAGCTGGCGCGTACTTCTAATACTCCAGGGCGCACACAGGCACTCAATTTTTTCGAAGTGGATGAGCAGTTCTTCCTCGTCGATATTCCAGGTTACGGCTACGCGCGTGCGAGCAAAGACGATATAAAAAAATGGCATAAGACGATGAAAGAATACCTGCTGGGTCGTCCTAATTTACGCCGAGTATTCCTGTTGATAGATAGCCGCCATGGTATCAAAGACGTTGATATTGAGATGATAAAGTTGCTCGATGATTCAGCGGTAAATTATCAATTAATCCTGACAAAAGTCGATAAAATCAAACAGACGGAACTCGCCAAAGTGATAGATGAATGCGAAGCTTTCGTGCGTATGCGCGGCGCGGCGCATCCTGAAATTATCGCTAGCAGCTCTGAAAAGAATGATGGTATAGAGGCTATCCGTAAAGAAATTAAAGGGCTGCTGAGCAGTTAAACGATGAAAAAATACCCCCTATCTGGCCGCCAAGATAAATGGCTTCGCACGGCTGCAACCGTTGCCGCGGCTTTGCCTTATATGCGTCATTTTGCGGGTAAAACTTTCGTGGTGAAATATGGCGGTCATGCGATGGGCGATGATACGCTCGCGGAAAAATTCGCGCGTGATATCGTGCTGCTTAAACAAATTGGTATCCACCCGGTTGTTGTTCATGGCGGCGGGCCGCAAATTGCGAGCATGCTGAAGCGTTTGAATATTGAGAGCGAATTTGTCGATGGCTTGCGTGTCACCACAGAGAGTATTGTTGATGTGGTGGAGATGGTGCTTTCGGGCGCGATCAATAAATCTATCGTTACGGCGATTCAAAAAGCCGGCGGGCAAGCGATGGGGCTGTCAGGTAAAGATGGTAACCTCATTCAAGCCAAAAAGCTGCAGCGCACGAAGAAAGATCCGGATTCCAATATTGAAAGCGTGTTGGATCTAGGGTTTGTAGGCGAGCCGACAAAGGTAAACCCCGCCATTATGGAAGAATTCACGAAGTCTGACTTTATTCCCGTAATCGCGCCGATTGGTATTGGCGAAGATGGCGAGACCTATAACATTAATGCCGATACCGCAGCCGGTGCTGTCGCTGCGGCGATTGGTGCGGAGAAGCTCATCATGCTCTCCGATATCCCCGGCGTGTTGGCCAAAGATGGTGAGCTATTCAGCGAATTAAGCTTAGGCGAAGTGGATCAACTCATGCAGGACGGCACGATCAGTGGCGGTATGATTCCAAAACTTGAAACCTGCGTCAGCTCGCTGAATGCAGGCGTAAGCAAAGCGCACATCCTCGATGGGCGTATCCCGCATGTGATGCTGGTGGAAATCTTCACTGAAGCCGGTGCTGGCACCATGATTAAGAAAAAAGACTAAGTTTGTTTTCAGGGCTATCGCCCAACAGGTTCGGGCATCCCCCACAACCGCCGGGAGGCTTGTTCTTATTTACAACATTCAACCGGGTATTTCCCTAGTGTTAAGCTATGGTCTTTTATTCCCCGATCCTCCCGACTCATAATGAGTGAGTGACCACCAGCGGGGAAGCCCCACTGGTGGCCGGGGTGTTCAAAAACTACCACAAGATAGCTGCGACGCTTTCAGCGTGAGCCTGTTACATAACGTCACCACCCCGACCCTAGGAACGAGGAGACAGTGTAGTTAACGATTGCTGTCACACAACCGCTTGTGGAGAGGTTTTTGAAAGCCCCGAAGTATCTAACCTAGATACTATTGTGCCAATAAATACAATCTGGGCGGGTAAGTCAAGCCAGAAAATTAGCTTAAAGAAGTTCGCGCTTGCCTACGTGGTTGGCTTGGCTGACGACGCCTTCTTCTTCCATTCTATCAATCAGGCGTGCGGCGCGGTTATAGCCGATCTTTAACTTGCGTTGGATGTATGACGTACTGGCTTTATTGTCGGTGCGTACGATGTTGACGGCTTGATTATAGAGCATGGTTTCTTCATCCATCTCGCCGCCGCCATCGAACAGATCACCTGCTTCATCTGGGTCAATGGTTACATCTTCGACATAATTAGGCTCGCCTTGGGTTTTAATGAAGGATACTAAATGTTCGATTTCTTTATCAGACACGAACGGGCCATGCACACGCGTGACTTTACCGCCACCCGCCATATAGAGCATATCACCCATGCCGAGCAGTTGTTCCGCCCCTTGGTCGCCCAAGATCGTGCGACTATCAATACGTGAGGTGACTTGGAAACTGATACGGGTTGGGAAGTTGGCTTTAACGACACCGGTAATCACATCGACCGATGGGCGCTGTGTGGCCATGATAATATGGATACCAGCGGCACGTGCCATTTGAGCAAGCCGTTGGATACTGGTTTCGATGTCTTTACCGGCGACTAACATAAGGTCTGCCATTTCATCGACCACGACCACAATAAAGGGTAGCGGGTTCATATCCATCGGCTGGTCTTCGTAGATTGGCTTGCCGGTTTCAGGATCAAATCCGATTTGGACGGTGCGTTTTAATTCTTCGCCTTTCGTCTTAGCGGCGCGGATGCGTTTATTATAGCCGGCCACGTTACGCACGCCGAGATTGGCCATTAAGCGGTAACGATTTTCCATCTCTTTGGTCGTCCATTTGAGGGCGACAACGGCTTTCGGTGGTTCCGTCACAACCGGACAGAGTAGGTGAGGGATACCTTCATAAACCGAGAGTTCAAGCATCTTCGGATCAATCATGATGAACTTACATTCTTCCGGCGTGTGATGGTAAAGCAGCGAGGCGATCATCGTATTAATCGCGACGGATTTACCCGAACCGGTCGTACCTGCGACGAGCAAGTGAGGCATTTTTGCGAGATCAACCACTACTGGTTGCCCGCCAATATCCTTGCCGAGTGCAAGGGGCAGGTCACTATCGGTTTGCGTGAACTCGCCATCTTCTAGCATCTCGCGGAAATAGACCGTTTCGCGTTTGCTATTTGGTAGTTCTATCCCCATGGCGTTACGGCCTGGGATGACCGAAATACGCGCAGAGATAGCACTCATAGAGCGCGCAATATCGTCTGCTAGGCCAATCACGCGTGAAGATTTTGTACCGGCGGCAGGTTCTAGTTCATAGAGGGTGACGACAGGGCCAGGGCGGATGCCGACAATATCTCCCTTTACACCGAAATCATGCAAAACAGATTCCAGAAGTCGGGCATTCTGTTCTAACGCCGTATCACTCAATGTGTGTTTGCGTGAAGATTTGGGCGGGGGTTTCATCAAGCTTATATCCGGCAACTCATATCCACCTTCGCGGCGGGTGAGTTGCAGGCTTGCCTGTTCTTCTTTTTTAGACGTTTTCTGTACGCGTTTACTGACTTTAGGCTCCGGTCGGGGGTGCTCTTGTATTTCTGGTTTTGCAGTTTTGTGTCGTGCGCGACGTTTCTTGGGGCGTGGGTTCTGAATTTCGCCCTCTTCTTTATTGCCAATAAATGGCAGGAATCGAATCAAGGTGCTTATCTTCGGTAATTCGTAACCATCAAACGTAACGCGGCTGCTATAGCGGAAGAGGCTTGTGATTTTGCGGATGATAGTGAAAACTACGTAACCAAGCAGTAGGTTAATACCTTTCCATTCACGTGGATTGATGCCAGAGCTAATGCCCCAGAGAGCAAGGAAAGCGACGATCATAAAGGCCGCGCCGATGAGTTTGATCGGTCCAGCAGGGAGCTGCGCTTCGAGTAGGCTTCCGATCGCCCCGCCTAATCCAGCAGAAATCGGCCAGCCGGAAGGAAAAGGTATGAGGCTGAATAAGAAAGAGGCGGCAAGTAGGGCTAAAAGCAGCGTTGCGGTGCGTAGTAGTATAAAAAGCTCACCATGACGAATAAATTGGCGCCATCCCCATCCCAGGAAGGTTAAAACGATGAAAATACTCGCGAGGCCGATGGATTGAAGCAAGAAGTCTGCTGTAATGGCGCCGGTAAAACCGAGCCAATTATGGAAGGATTGTTCGCTGACAACGTTATAAGAAGGGTCAGATGAATCGTAGCTGATAAGTGAAAGTGTAAGGAAAAAAGCTAATAAAAACCAGAAGATGCCCGCAAATTCGCGTATCCGTCTCTGTGTAAACTGGAGCAACGCTCCACCTATCCCCAATGTCTGTGTATTCATATATGAATATCTTTTTTTGTAATTTAAGGGTGAGTTTAGGTGGTTTTTGTGCTAAAAGCAATTCCTACGCGAGTCCAAAGATTAACATTTCGTTAAGGAATGTAACATAACTGTAACACTACTCGCGGATATTTCCGTTATATTGACGGTAATGGAAGGACATTAAAACAATGCAAACGACAAATTTAGATACCACAGGTGATAACACCAAGCTTTTAGAATCTTCGCTTAATCAGCCGAAGAAGAAACCTCTTACTTATATTCGCGCCTCGCGCAATGGTGAGAATAAAGGGTATGCCGTGTGTTCAGAGAATGGCGAAGTACTTGCAAGTTTTAATAATTATGACGCAGCATTTTACACCGCACGTCAGTTCCGTTTGGAACCGCTTCTCGTACATTAGAAGCGCACCACACTTAAAAACAGAATTTTTCGGGATGTAGCTAGCCCTTATGCACAGCTATATGTCGTGACATTCTATTTAACTCCCTGAATGTTACTACCTAGGCCGTCTCAATTTGAGGCGGCCCTTTTTTTAGGTTAATTCAGTGATGATGGGGGCGTGGTCAGAAGGCTTGTCTCCACCGCGTGCTGATTTGAGAGTTTCTGTAGACACTAAATCGTCCTTTAATGCGGGGGATACCCAAATATGATCAAGGCGACGGCCTTTATTAGCCGCTTCCCAATCTTTGGCGCGATAGCTCCACCAGCTATAGAGTTTTTCGTCATGCGGCGTGAATTCGCGATGGCTATCAATCCATCCGCCCGCTTGTTTGAGGAGTTCAAGCTTTTCACGTTCAAGGTCCGTGTGGCTGACGACTTTGCGCAGTTGCTTGCTCGACCAGACATCATGTTCTAGTGGCGCGATATTAAAATCACCGACGATCACTTGCTTGCGCGCATCGCTTTGCTTGGTGGACCATTCTGTCATGTCAGCTAAGAATTGCAGTTTATGCGCGAATTTAGGGTTGCTGACAGGATCGGCGATATCCCCGCCGGCGGGGATATAGAAGTTATGCACCTCAAACCCGCTTTCAAGCGTGACGCCGATGTGGCGAGTATGCGCATTGCCGCCAAATTCGATGCGCTCGACTTTGCTGATGGGATGTTTCGAGATTATCGCGACACCATTATAGCTTTTCTCACCCCGAATCTCGATATGCGGGTAGCCCGCGGCTTTGAGTGCTTCAAGCGGGAAGTGCTCATCCGGCGTTTTGGTTTCCTGCAAGCACAGAATATCTGGATTCTGATCCTTTAAAAGTTGCAAAACGATGGGTAAGCGAAGGCGGACGGAATTGATATTCCAACTGATGATTTTCATGAGCGCAGTGATAGCAGTTGCGAGTCTCCAATCAATCAAAGTTTTTCGTGAATATTGCTTGAGTATTGAAGCGCTTTTCACCACATTACTTATCCTATGGTGAAACGTTTTGATGTTGCGATTGTTGGTGCGGGGATGACAGGCTTAGCGCTTGCGGTCGCTTTGGGGCGACAGGATATCTCGACGGTTATTATCGATAAGGCTGATTTAACCCAGCAGCAATTACCGGAATTTGATGGGCGTGTTAGTGCTATCTCGCTTGGCTCGCAGCGTATTTTGCAAAATATTGGCGTGTGGGATGCGATGTTTGCCCATGCTGAGCCGATCAAGGATATCTGTGTGCATGAGGCGGGCGGCTTTGGCCAGGTGCATTATGACCACCGTAACGCCGGTAACGAGCCGATGGGGCATATTATCGAAAATCGTCATACGCGCACGGCACTCCTCGCCGAGGTGAAAAAACATCAATCCGTTACGGTGATGGCGCCTGACCTACTGCAAGAGACTGCGCGTGTGGAAGGCGGAGTGACTCTAACATTAGAGAGTGGAGACTCTGTTCAGGCGAGCTTACTTGTGGCGGCTGATGGTAAATTCTCTCGCTTGCGCCAGTGGGCGGAGATTGACGTAATTGAGCGTGATTATAAGCAAACTGCAATTGTGGCGACGATCTCGCATGAAAAACCGCATAAGGGAGTGGCGCTCGAGCGTTTCTTTGCGAATGGGCCATTTGCTGTGTTGCCGATGCAGGGCAATAGGGCGTCTCTCGTATGGGTGGAGCCGACCGCGACAGCAAAAGCGATTTGTGCACTTCCGGCGCAAGAAGTTCTAGTTTACCTTAAAGATAAGCTGCAGAGTTATCTGGGAGAAGTGAAGTTAGAAACACGGCTTTGGAGCTATCCGCTAACGGCGGTGCTGGCTAAGGAATATACAGCAGATCGTTTTGCTCTTTTAGGCGATGCTGCGCATGGGATGCATCCGATTGCCGGGCAGGGCGTTAATCTTGGTTTCCGCGATGTTGCAGTGTTAGAGGAAGTGATTGTGCAAGCATTGGCCGCAGGTGAAGATATCGGTTCTGCAGGAGTATTAGCGCGTTACCAAAAATGGCGTCGTTTTGATGCGACGGCGATGCTGGCGGCAACCGATGGATTGAATAGCCTATTCTCTAATAGCAGTACGATTCTTTCATTAGCGCGTAATACAGGTTTTGCTCTAGTGAATCAGTGGCCAAGTCTGCGTGATTCTTTCATGCGTCATGCGATGGGAACGGAAGGGGATTTGCCGAAATTGGCCAAAGCCGTGTTGCATAAGTAACCATAAATGAAAAAAGGTTAAACTTTAGGGCGCCTAAGGCTTGCAATAGTAGAGAAACCAGCGATTATCAGGCTACCTTAATAAAAAAGTAACGCATAAGTGTTACAATAAGACGTTAAACAGGGGAATTTGTATGAATAACAGGGCCGTATACCCTGATAATCTACTTTTGATTGCGATTGCAGCGTTGATATTGGCTGTTTCGCCCCTTTCTTCTGTCTCTGCGGGCAGCAAAAACGCCTCTCTTATGATTGATGCAAATTCCGGTAAGGTGCTCCATGCTGAAAATGCGAGTAAGCAGCGCTATCCCGCCTCCCTTACGAAATTAATGACCCTCTACATGACCTTTGATGCCTTGCGCACAGGAAAAGTAGGTATGGGAACGGTGCTCAAAGCGTCGAAAAAGGCAGCGAGCATGCCGAGTACTAACTTAAGAATGAAAAAGGGTGATCGTATTACTGTTCGAGATGCCATTAAGGCTCTCGTCGTACGCTCTGCGAATGATGTTGCGGTGATTATGGCCGAGAAACTGGGTGGATCGGAATATAAATTCGCGAAACGCATGACGGCGGTGGCGCGTCGTTTAGGGATGCAAAATACCACTTTTAAGAATGCATCAGGTTTGCCCAATCGTCAGCAAGTCACAACGGCGCGTGATATGGCCGTGCTAGCGCTGGCGTTACGCCGCCATTATCCTGAATATTATCACTTTTTCCGTACCGATAAGTTTAAATATAAGAAAAAACAATATAAGAGTCACAATAACGCGATGCGCCGTATCACCGGTGCAGATGGCTTAAAAACAGGCTATATCCGTGCTTCTGGTTTTAACCTTATTACTTCGGCAACGCGCCGTGGTAAGTCGATCATTGGCGTGGTGCTTGGCGGTGAAACTTCCAAAAAACGTGATGATAAGATGGTTAAACTAGTGGAACGTACTTTCGCGCGTATGACGTTGCAGACGAATCGTCGCCAATTTGTGTTGAATAATGATCCATTGCCGCGAGCAAAACCTCAGGAACTGGTGGGAGTGCCTCAACAGCGGAATCAATCACAGCAATTTGCTCAAGTGGCGCCAAAAGTCGTTAAAACGGCTGTGTCTCAGCCAGTTGCCCAAGCACCGCAGCAATATGCTGCATTTCAAGCTGCTCCTGCCGCGCAGGCGAAGCAGTATGTGACGGCTGATTTTACTAGCAGGGTGCTTAAAACAAAGTCGTTTACGCCTCCTGTTCCAGCCGCGCCGAAAACGGCCTATGATATTGAAATGAAAGACTATCAGCGTGCGCGCGGTCAATTTATGCCGGTTTCGTATCAATCGCCTGACAGCAATCTAAAGTATCAGGTTAAGGCGAGTGCTGAGTGGGGCGTTCAGGTCGGAGCCTATGAAGAATCTCGAGAGGCGATGGTCGCGGCCTCTAATGCCGCAAGTATGGTGCCGAAGCTATTACGTGTGGCGCGCATCCATGTCGGCGATAAGCAGAAGGTAAAGGGTAAAACGCTCTATCGTGCCCGTTTGGCTGATATGACGGAAACACAGGCTAGGAAGGCCTGTGCGAAGTTAGTAACGCAGAAAATGCCATGCTTTGTTTATCAGGAAAAAAATAGTAGTATTTAAGCGTAAACCCTCCGATTGTCATAGAAATGTCATGTTTTATGTCCTCCTAACTGGTATACTTAGTAGGTTATGAGTAATGAACTATGGTCCAGTGTAAAAGAAGGTATTGAAGCGTCAGCCGACATGCTGTTGGATATTGTCGACAATATTGGTAAGGCCGTACAGTCGGGAGTCATGAGTATGGCTGCTGGTGCTGGTGGTAAGCTTTCTGCCGGTGTAAAAGGTTCAGGCACTGGTCTAGTTAACTTAGTAACCCCCGCTCCAAGTTTAGGTGACACTAAATCAAGCCCATCTCCTACAATGGGAGTTAGTCAAGGCTTAGGACAAGCCGCACCCTCGCAATCTCAAGGTTTTGGGGAGATGCTTGGTGATATGCCGCAAGCTAGTTTCGATGTGCAAGCTGCAGATTTAGGATCACAAGCCGCAATCGGTTATGGCGGCGTCGCCGCTAATGCACACGATGCCCCCGATGTTTCGGTTGGTCAAGGTGTTGGTCAGTCACTTTTTAGTTAATTAAATCCCCTTCTATTTACAAAAAAAGCCCCCCGAAACCGAAGTCTCGAGGGGAAAAGTCATCAGGAGTGATGATCTCGGTGATTTAGCACGAGCGCGGTATGGGCTTGTGCCTAAATCGTATCTTAAAATGGAGAGAGAATATCAATCACTTGATTACCCCAGCGTGGTTGCTGGACATCGGTGATCTGACCGCGCCCTCCATAGGAAATTCTTGCTTGTGCGATTTGCGTTGAATCAATCGTGTTATCGGAATCGATATCTTCGGGGCGAATGACGCCGGCGACAGAAACTTCACGCACTTCAAAATTCACACGAATCTCTTGGCTGCCTTTAATGACCATATTGCCATTAGGTAGCATTTGCGTGACGATCGCTGCAACTTGCGTTTCGATGATTTCTTCACGTTCGACCGTGCCTTTGCCTTCGCCTTTATTACTACCGCTTATGCTGAGTAAGCTGGCAGGGTCTTGTCCGCCGGGAATGGCACCGTAAATGACGTCTTCAAGCCCGAAGAGTTTGGGAGCATTGAGTGACTCAGTGCTTTTACGTTCACGTGAAGTTTCGTTCTCGAGCTCCGCTTTATCTTTAATTTCAATTTTAACACGGATGATATCGCCGACACGCGCTGCCCGTTGATCACGGAAGAAGTGACGTGAACCTTGCTGCCAAAGTGATCCTGCATATTCACGGCTCGGTGCTTGTGCTTCGGGTAAAGGCCATGTGACGGGTTTGTAATCGGATTTCTCGACTGGATTGCTGACCGTGTTTAACGCCGGCGGTTTGCCGATATCTTCAATACGATCCAGTGCGTTGCTACAGGCGCTAAGCAGGGTGGTGCTTGCGAGTATGATAATTGCTTTTTTAATAAGTGCCATTAGTAGTTACCTCCTGCTTGTGCGAGTACGCCCAGTGGCATCGCTTCGGCCAAGCCTGCGGCAATGATGCGAGCATGTACCGGTTGATGGCTATCCTTGTTGCGGATGCGGATGATATCGCCTGCAGCGCCATCCTCCATCGCTTCGCCGAGTGTTTTAATTTCCATCGCTGCATTCTTGAACTGTAACGTCACCTGATCGCTCTTTTTCACTACAGAGGGGCGCGCTAATTCTGCCAACCGTACCGAACGGTTTGGCGAGATGGTGCGCAAAGGCGCTTGCCCGACAATTTGTTCCGCTTGCAGGGCAGTATCTGCACGTAAACGGCTGGCTTCGACCGTATGCCATTTAATATCAGCGAGCGTAATGATCTCATCACGGCGTACGCGGCGCGTGAGTACGGGGACTTCGACCACTTCATCATATTGGCCTTCTAGCTTGATTGGCGAGAGTGGGCGTTCTGATTCGTAAGGGTAGAGGGTTGCGCTCCAGACGAGTTCGCGTGCATTGTAATCCACATCTGAAATTTCAAACGTGATCGGCGCGCGGTGCGTGAGTAGTGCTTTTTGGCGGCTATGGTCAATGATTTTAACTTTCAGCGTTTCGCCTGCACCTTCTTTCTTTAGTGCTTTCGCGATCGCTTTTTCGGCTTCTTTGAAGGTGATACTGCTTTCAATGCCTGTTTGTTGGCGAGCCGTTGAAATGGCGTCAGCTACCGCAGGCAGAGCTACCGGAAGCGGTTCTGCTTTCTTGGCATAATGTTCCGCCCAAGGGTTGCTGGCAAAAGCAATCGCTGGAATGATAAACCCTATGGCGAGGCCAAGCATTATAATCATTAACTGTTTCATCGTTTTATCTCCTGATTGAAGCTTTATTTTAAAGCCTGATATTCGATCTTTATGCCGATTGGTTGAGTTGTTGCAGCATCTCATCTGATGCTGTGATCACCTTCGTGTTCATCTCATAGGCACGTTGTGCGACAATGAGTTGAGTAATTTCGGTGACGGGATTCACATTGGATTGCTCTAGAAAGCCTTGAAGAATTGAACCAAAACCTTCATCGCCTGCGAGGCCGACAACCGGCGCGCCAGAGGCTTCTGTTTCTTTATAGAGATTGCCACCAATCGCTTCTAAACCTGCTGGGTTGATGAAGGTGGCCATATCAAATTGACCGAGGTTGGTGGGTTCGATCTGTCCGTCAATCGTGACTTCTACTTCACCGGTCGCGTTGATTGAGATGCTGGTAGCATCATCAGGGATCGTAATGGCAGGGGAGATCAGGTAGCCATCAATTGTGACGATCTCACCGTCTTGGTTACGTTGCATCGCGCCACTGCGAGTGTAAGCGAATTCGCCAGTTGGAAGTTCTACTTGGAAGAATCCACGTCCCTGCATCGCTACATCCAATGCATTTTCCGTTTGTGCAACCGTACCTTGATTATGGTTACGGTAAACCCCGGCGGTTTTAACACCCAGACCAAATTGAGTGCCAGTCGGGACAATTGTTCCCACGTCGGAAGAGTTCGTGCCTACACGGCGCTGGTTCTCGTAGATGAGATCTTGGAACTCCGCACGTTGGCGCTTGTAGCCAGTCGTCGTCATGTTCGCGAGGTTGTGAGAAATAACGTCAACATGAGTTTGTTGAGCCTGAATTCCGGTGGCGGCAATATTAAGTGAACGCATGATTTAACTCCTGATTAGCTTTGTGCTGTCCAAGTCTGGGACGATTTACGTTGGAGGTCGTACATGACCTCGATAAATTTGGCGGTACTGCCAGTGCTGCGCGAGAGTTCAGTCAATCGCACGAGTTCGGTTACGGGTTGAACGTTAGATTTCTCTAATGTGCCATGCAGAACGCGTGATTTCTGCGCTAAAGCGGGCGGCACGTCACTTTCGAATAACGTACTATTCATACGTTTAAGGTCTTGGCGGTTGGGGAATTCTACGAGGCCTAATGTGGCACGTTCTTGTCCATCTACAAAGAGCGCACCATTTTCACCAATACGAATATCGCGATCTTCAGCTTCAAATTGAATACGTTGTCCTGCATCATCGACTACGGGGAAGCCATCAGCAGTCACAAGCGTGCCTTCCGCATCCATTTGGAAGTTACCAGCGCGTGTGTAGCGCTCGCCTGCAGCGGTTTCCACCACGAAGTACCCTTCGCCCATCACCGCGACATCTAGATCGTTGCCGGTGACATTCATACTGCCTTGGCGTAAGTCGTGATAGGTTGCGATATCTTGCGAGAAAGCGATGTCTTCGCGATTCCCGTCATCCACTAAATAATCCGTGAACATGGTTTTTTCGGTTTGATAACCGGTTGTATCTGCGTTAGCGATGTTATTTGCCGTAACATCCATGTCGCGAAAGAGCGTCATTTGGCGAGAGAGAGCAACATATACACTATTATCCATGGGACCTGTTTCTTCAGTTGGTTTTCGTTTCACAAAATTACTATGCAGGAGGCGTGCCAAAATGCGATGGTGTGGTGCTTTCGGGTCTCAGATAAAGACTTCTTGCGGATAGCCATTGCTCCTGCGCGTGCTTGTCGCTAATAATTAGAAAAAGAAATAGGGAGAGCTTCATGGCTGACGATGAAGGTACAGGTAACGACGAAGTCGAACTGGATGACGAAGACGAAGAAGGTGGTGAGCAGGGTAAGAAGAAATTACTCTTTATAATCATTGGTGTTGTGGTTCTGTTGTTGGCTGCCGGCGGTGCCGCTTTCTTTATGATGGGCGGTGAAGAAGAACCCACGAAAGAAGAAGTTGCTCTTGCAGAAGATGGAACGCTTGCTGATTCAGCCGAAGGTTTGGCTGAGGCTGCTAAAGGGCCGCAAGTGCCTGTCTTTTATGATGTGCCAGAGTTTTTGGTGGATCTTAATACGTCAGATCGTCGTAAGTCGAGTTTCCTGAAGATGAAAGTGTCGATTGAATTGGCGAGTCAGGCCGATGTGAAGACTCTGGAGGCTTATATGCCGCGTGTGCGCGACAATTTCATCACTTATTTACGTGAATTGCGTGCGAGTGATTTATCAGGCTCTGCTGGGCTTTATCGCCTGCGTGAGGAGTTGATGTTGCGTATTAACCAAGCAATTGCTCCTGCAAAAGTGAATAACATTCTGTTTAAAGAGATTATTGTCCAATAGAGAGTTTGGCATAAATGGTGCAGAACGATAGGACGAAACGATATCGAAAGCTACTTTTGGTAGGATTTCTAATAATGCATAAAATATGCTAGGATATAGGAGCTATGGCAGACGAAGAGAGCAATTTACCCGCAAATGAAGAAGAGGCTGCCGCCGCTTGGGGTGATATGGCTACGGGCGGTGATGATGCAGAAGCTGCTGCTGCCGAAGGTTGGGGTGATACCGGTGCCGGTGGTGCTGGTGGTGATGATCGCGTTTTAGATCAAAGTGAAATTGATATGCTCCTCGGCTTTGAAGCGGAGGATGATGGCGATAATAATACCGGTATCCATGCGATTCTTGATCGTGCGCTTATGGCGTACGAGAAAATGCCGATGCTGGAGGTCGTGTTTGACCGTCTCGTGCGTATGCTTTCCTCTTCCTTGCGTAATTTTACGTCCGATAACGTGGATGTCAGTCTTGATTCGATGACGAGTTTGCGTTTTGATGACTACCTGAATTCGATTCCGTTACCGGCGCTTTTGGTTGTATTCCGCGCTGTGGAGTGGGAAAATTTTGGGATTATCACGGTTGATAGTTCTCAGATCTATTCGACGGTTGATGTATTATTTGGCGGTCGCCGTTCGCAAAAACCTGTGCGTATTGAAGGCCGGCCTTATACGACGATTGAACAGGATATCGTGCGTAAGATGGTGGAAATTATCTTGAGCGATATGAGTCAGGCGTTTGACCCGATATCGCCCGTGACATTCCAGTATGACCGTTTGGAAAATAACCCGCGCTTCGCGACGATTACTCGTCCGAATAATGCGGTCTTACTCGTGCGTTTACGTGTCGAGATGGAAGACCGTGGCGGCATTATCGAATTATTGCTCCCACATACTACGCTAGAGCCGATTCGTGACATGCTCTTGCAAATGTTTATGGGCGAGAAATTCGGTCAAGATACGGCGTGGGAACGTCACTTCGGTACAGAGATGCGCCAAACGGATATGGATGTCGAAGTTGTGCTGGATGAAATGAAACTCCCGTTGGGCGATGTGGTGAATCTCAAAGTCGGTAACACGATGATGCTAGAGACAAAGCCCGGTGAGGAAGCGCGCGTGAAGTGTGGTGGAGTCGAGCTTTCAACAGGTAAAATCGGTCGGGTGGGTGATACGGTTGCCGTCTCTTTAAGCCAATCTATCCGTAAGAAATTAGAGGAATTGAACGTATGACGGTACTTATTGCAAAGCTGCTAATTGATAGTTTGATGGTTGTGTTGCTGGTTGCGACCATTTTTTATTGTGTGATGGTGAGTCGTCGTATTCGCGTGCTTCAAGATAGCCGCGAGGAATTTGCGCAACTGATTACGAAGTTCGATGAGACGACGAAGAGAGCGCAAGAATCGATCGATGACCTGCAAAAAGTGGGCAAGAAAGTCAATGAATCACTCAATGAGCGTCTCGATAAAGCGAATTTCTTGGCGGATGATCTCGCCTTTATGATTGAGAAGGGCAACAAGGTTGCTGATAAAGTGGATAATACGCTACCTAGAGCCGATAGAACGGACGGAAATAGCGTCATTGCACCAAAGCGCGAGCCAATGATTGGCCGCAATAAAAAGAAAGATAATGCTGCGAAAGAGTCGCTAATGAGAGCGGCAGGTAGGGGTAAAAAGCAAGATAAAGTTGATTCTGTATTAGAGCGTTTAGGCGATAAGCAGGCCGCTGCGCAGCCGCGACGCTCACGTGCGTCGGCGCGTTTGCGTTCGAAGGCGGAACAAGATTTGCAAGATGCATTAAAGTCAGGGAATGAATAATGAGCGCTCGACGTTTTCGATTTAGACTATTGCCGATCACGCTGATTGCGTGCGCTTTATTCATTTTGCTCAAGGTCGATGAGATGGCGATGGATCAGAAATATCTAGCCAGAGGGATCATACCGCCTGCATATGCGGCAAAGGCTGATAAAAAAGACGATAAAAAGGAAGTGGCGAAGGCAAAGAAAGCCGAATCCGAAGACGACACTGAGAAGACTGAAGGTGAAGAAGAGGCTCCAAAGAATGAAAATGTTTCCCTTACACCGCCAGAAAAGGTGGTCGATGTTGATAAACGTTTCAACCAAATCGAACTAGATCTATTGCAGAGTCTCTCGCAGCGCCGTGAAGAGATTGATCAATATGAGCAGGAAGTCGGCTTGCGTGAGAATTTGTTGGAGGCGACAGAAATGCGCATCGACAATAAAATCAAGCAAATGGATGTCATGCGGGTGGAGTTGCAAGAGTTGCTTGAACGTAACAAAGTGCAAGAAGATACGGAACTTAAAAGTCTCGTGAAAATTTACGAAAGCATGAAGCCGAAAGAGGCCGCACGTATCTTTGAAGAGTTGAAGATGAGCATTTTACTTGAAGTGATTGATCGTATGTCGGAGCGTAAGGCTGCGCCTATTCTCGCGAATATGACCCCTAAGCGTGCAACGGAAGTAACCGTGAAATTAGCGGAACTCCGTCAATTGCGTCAGCAGGCGACGAAAGATTTGGCTGAGGGCGCGCTTGCGGAAGGCAATTAATCTAGCTATCACTTGCTCGTGAACAAAGCGTTGAAATATGAGCGTAGCAATAAGCTGCGTATGGCTCTGGCGATTAATCGTGGGATTGAGTTCTTACGTAGTTTTAAATCGAAATCTAATGTGACTCAAACCCAGTGGGGTAGTTACTTAGATGACTTGTTCCGTCAAGTTTATCTGGAACTCTTTATTGATACGACGCCTATCTCGCCGCAGCAAAAATTACAAGGGTTGCTCGAAACATCGCAGCGCGCGATGGAGTTGAGTGTGATCTTTCATGATTTTGCACGTAAATTTTACGATCATAATGGTTTCTTCAGTACGACGGATAGGAAGCGTAATGCCGAATTGATGGCTGAGCTCTATGTAACGTTAGAGCGTTTCTATCCATTTGCGGATGCGACGAGCCTTGTGTTGCGCGTCTTCTTTACGGCGTTAGGCCGCATGCGTGGTTTTCAGGAGAAGCTTGGGGGAATTGATTTTAGGCGTTTGTCGACTCGTCAGGCCATTATTGTGGCCGATGAACATAAAACGCCAGAGCAAATGCGGGAAGTACTCCTAACGACGATGGAGAAGGGGCGTATCCAAGAATATCGGGAGAACACGCCGCCGCATTTTTATTGGGAAGATCGCAGTGTGACGCTTTATGGTAAGCGGTTCATTCAAGCGGACCGTAATGAGGTGGGGATTGAATTAACCACCCCCGTGCCGGATGATGAGGCGTTAATTGTGCTGGTTAATGGGGCTTTAATTACACATAATCAATGTGTTGCTCATGTGCGCGAACATATGGAGTCAGGCGAATTGCTTGGAACATTACGGATTCCACCAGAGCATTGGGTGGGGCGTTTAACCGATTTGGGAGCTGATATTTTCGGTCGTCCTATCTTTGATAAAACGGATGTGGATTGTATTGATGTGACGGAAGGTTCTTTGCCAATTTGTATGAATTTGCATCCGCTGACCTTGTTATCGCATTCGCAACATTCGCGTTTGGAGCATTATCTGGCCAGCGAATTCAACTCTACGATTCTAGAATTGCGATCTTCTAGTTTTGCTGAAGAGGTGACGGTTAGTTTGCGTGGTTTTGAGCGTGGCGAAAAGATAGTGGCGCTCGCGGCTCAGCAGATTCAGCTCGTGGTTGAAAGCCTGCGTGCAGGAATCGAGCATGAAATTTCAAAATACCCCAATGCTAAAGCAGTGGAAACACCGCACTTGGTGATGACCATGGGCGGTAGTGGTTCGGGCAAAGGTTCTAACCATTATTTCAACGAGCATTATAAAGATGAGAACGGTAAAATTCGTGATGACTATATCTATGCCTCGCTCGATGAGGGGCGTCCGTATAGCGATATTTATCATGTGTTGATCGCCGCTGGGCATCATGCAGATGATTATGAGGCGGTGCATTTATGGGCAGATACACGCCGTAACTGGCTGTGCGAAATGGCGCGTGACGGAAATTATAATGTCGTATTCGATGGCTCCGGTGTGGATTACAAAGGGCGCTACGATAAAATCGTCGAGGCATTTTCGAATGCCGGTTATCGCACCGAAGTTGTGGCTGCAGATTGTTTGCTACTTACGCCAGATTCCCGCCGTGATAAATATCCCGTGCCTGCGCTTGATCGTATCATGTATCGCGCGGGTTATAATCCAGATGGAGCGCCGCTACCGCCAAAAGAAGACGGACATTATCGCACGCTTCCTTGGCGTATTGCCATCAATAAACATATTGGCTTCCCTGCTTCACTCTTGGCCGCATGGACGGATAAGCATTTAGGTAAAGTCATACTGGTTGATAATGCGGGCGTTGAAGGCGAGGATCGGGTGATTGCCGAATCCTTTATTCTCGATGATCGCGAGTTGTTTGCCCTTGAAGCGGCAGAGCAATCCGATGGTTTAGTACCATATCTTATGCGTGAAAAGCTTATGCCTTACGGCGTATTGTCGCAAGAGGTGGCGGCTGAAAATACCGGCTATCTTGCGGCGCGGGTAGGGGGGGTGAATCACGTATTTGTGATGGTCGATACGGAGCGTATGGTGGATGTGATGGAGAAAGCGCAGATGAATTTGAACGCGCATGGCCCCTCGAACCTCACGCTTGTGAAGTTCCTGGCATCCTTCGTGATTGACCGAATCGATAAGCCAGATGCCGAGGATATGACGCCACCAGAAATGATGGAAGCTTATAGAGAAGTGCTGGCGAAGAACCCTGACACACCGCGTCCGAATTATCTGGGATTGAACGCGGGCAGTTAAGCTGCTAGCTATAGGCTCTTAAAATACGGAGAATTCTATGAGTATCGGTTTCTGGCAGTTAATTCTTATTCTAATCATTGTGTTGCTAGTGTTTGGCGCAGGTAAATTACCGCGCGTGATGGGGGATTTGGGCAAAGGCATCAAGTCTTTGAAAGAAGGCATTAACGAGGGCAAGGAAGAAGGCGATAAGCCGGAAGACGACGCAAAAGCCTAATGTTTGATTTATCAATCGCTGAGATGGCGTTTATTGCTGTCGTTGCGTTGCTCGTTATTGGGCCAAAAGAACTCCCTATTCTATTGCGTACGGTTGGTCGCTGGGTTGGTCGTGCAAAGCGTCTTGTTCATGGGGTGATGGATCAGTTAGAGCTCAATGACTTGCAAGCGGATGTCAAAACCATCCAAAATGATGCGGGCGAAATGTTCGAGTCTTACGACTTATCCGAGGTTCAAGATAAAAGCCGTAAGCCTAAATCTAAGGGCGAATAATGGAAGAATATCGCGCGCCTTTAATGGAGCACTTGCTCGAATTCCGTAAGCGTCTGATGGTGGTGTTTGTCGCGTGGATTCTTGGTTTCGCGATCGCCTATCTGTTTAAAACGCAAACTTACGGTTTTCTTATGCAGCCGCTTGTCGAGGCTTATGGCGATAGCGGCGCGCAAGGCCGCAGGCTCATTTATACAAGCTTGCCGGAAACGTTCTTTACCTATGTAAAGCTCTCAATTTTTGTCGGATTTGTGATGGCTTTTCCAATCATCGCGCAGCAGTTCTATGGCTTCGTTGCACCTGGTTTATATAAAAAAGAGAAGCGGGTGATTTTGCCATATCTTGTTCTGTCGCCGCTGCTTTTCTTTGCAGGGATGGGTTTGGCTTACTATTACGTCTTCCCGCTCGCATGGAAGTTCTTTATCGGATTCGAGCAGCTCGGCACGGAGGGTGATTTGCCGATGGCAGTCGTATTAGAAGCAAAAGTAAGTGACTACCTTGCGCTTGTTATGCAGATGCTGATTGCCTTTGGCTTGGCCTTTCAACTGCCTGTCGTACTCACCTTGATGGCGCGTGTAGGTATGGTGAAAGCCGCTACATTGGCCCGCACTCGTAGGTTTGCACTTGTCGGAATTGTCACAGTGGCCGCCATTTTCACGCCTCCAGACGTCATAAGTCAGGTCGCGCTGGCAGTACCTCTGATGATACTGTATGAATTATCCATAGTGAGTTGCAGGCTCATCGAAAAGAAACAAGATACGTCGGAATAAGAGAACTTATGCACGATATACGTTGGATTCGCGAGAGCCCGACTGCGTTTGACGCAGCGATGAAAGTTCGTGGCCTAGCGCCGCAAGCGAACAAGCTAATTGCATTAGATGAAGAGCGCCGCAGCGCAATCACTAAATTAGAATCGATGCAGGCGGAGCGTAATGCCGTTGCCAAGCAAATTGGCGAAAAGAAGCGCGCCGGCGAAGATGCAAGCGAAGTGATGGCGCGCGCCGCTTCGCTTAAAGCTGAAATAGCAGAGATCGAAATTTCTTTAGAGACCGGCGATGCACTGACCGCAGCCTTAGAAGTGATTCCAAATATATTGAACGAGGGTGTGCCGCAAGGTGATGATGAAGACAGTAACGTCGAAATTTCTCGTTGGGGTGAGCCAAAAGAAATCGAAAATGCGAAGCAGCATTTTGATATTGGTGAAGCGCTAGGGAAGATGGATTTTGAAACTGCGGCTAAATTATCAGGTTCGCGCTTTGTCATTTTGCGAAAAGACCTTGCTCGTTTGGAGCGCGCACTCGCTAACTTCATGTTGGATCTGCACACGCAAGAGGCTGGTTATGAGGAAACAACTATTCCGGTGCTTGTGCGTGATCATACCATGTATAGCGTCGGGCAGTTGCCGAAGTTTGAAGAAGATTCATTCAAAACGACCAATGATTATCGCCTTATCCCGACGTCTGAAGTAGCTCTGGTAGGACAGATGGCGGATAGTATCGTTAGCGAAACAATATTGCCGCTGCGTTATACGGCGTATTCTCAATGTTTCCGTTCTGAAGCGGGGTCAGCAGGTAAAGACACGCGTGGCATGATTCGTCAGCATCAGTTTAGTAAAGTTGAGCTTATCAGTATCGTGAAGCCAGAAGATTCCGAAGCGGAGTTTGAGCATAAGCTTGCCGCTGCTGAGAGAGTTCTGCAGCGTTTAGAATTGCCCTACCGTGTCATGTTGCTTTGCAGTGGTGATACAGGTTTCTGTGCGCAAAAGACGTATGATTTAGAGGTATGGCTTCCGGGGCAAAATCAATATCGCGAGATTTCATCAGTCTCTAATTGCGGTGAATTCCAAGCGCGTCGTATGAAGGCACGTTTCCGTCGTGAAGGTGAAAAGAATACAGAGTTTCTACATACCTTAAATGGTTCTGGTTTAGCGGTAGGTCGTACGATTGTCGCAATCTTAGAAAATTATCAGCAACCGGATGGTTCGATATTAGTGCCAAAAGCATTGCAGTCTTATATGGGCGGGTTGGAGAAGATAACGGCATGAGTGAACTTCGCCAGATAAATGACCTAAAAGGTAAACGCATTCTGGTGACGAATGATGACGGCATTTATGCGCCGGGTTTAGAGGTGCTGCATAGTATTGCGAGCGAACTATCAGATGATGTTTGGGTTGTTGCGCCAAAAACAGAGCAAAGCGCATCGGGGCATTCGTTGTCTATTCATGCTCCATTGCGCCATCAACAGCATGGAGAGCGTAAATACTCTGTTACAGGAACGCCGACTGATTGCGTTATTTTTGCACATGAAGTTTTGTTGGAGCGTAAAATTGATTTAGTGCTCTCAGGCGTAAATCGTGGTCACAATTTGGCTGAGGATATTACCCATAGCGGCACGGTTGCAGCAGCAATGGAGGGGACGTTCTGTGGTGTGCCATCTATTGCGATGTCACTTAGCTTCGAGATGGATGATACCGCCCCTGCGGTGCGATGGGAGACTCCTAAAAAGCATGGTGCAGAAGTGGTGCGTAAAATATGTACCGCTGGCATTCCGGAAGGCATGCTGATGAATGTGAACTTCCCCGATTGTGAGCCAGATCAAGTGCAAGGTACTCGCATGACGCATACGGGGCGTCGCGGGGTAGTAAAAAATCTTGATGTGCGTCACGATATTAAAGGGCATCCTTATTATTGGATCCATTGGGGAGATGAGCAAAAAATGGATGAACCCGGCTCGGATCTTTTAGCGATTGCCAATAAGTATATTAGCGTTTCGCCGATCAATATGGATTTGACGGATTATAAAACGCTCGAACAAATGCGCGGAGTGATGGAGGTATGATGTATATGCAAGATATGTTGATGAATTCACCGCTGATGGCTGAGGGGGCGGAGGATACTCTGCGCCTGATTATGCAATTACGCACGCAAGGTATTACCGACACAGCTGTACTTTCAGCCTTCGAGAAGGTCCCGCGTGAGCAGTTTGTTGAGAATACATTCTTAGAGCGCGCTTATGAAGATACAGCGCTGCCGATCCCTTGTGGGCAAACGATTAGTCAGCCAAGCATCGTTGCATTGATGACTCAGGCGCTTGCGGTAACAGATCGCCAGCGTGTATTGGAAATTGGAACGGGGAGCGGTTATCAAGCGGCTATCTTAAGCAAGGTCTGTCGTATGGTTTATACGATTGAGCGCCATAAAGACTTGTATGACCTCGCACATCAGCGCTTTGAGTCATTGAAGCTACGTAACATTATGCAGCAATGTGGTGATGGTTATGAGGGCTGGGCAGAGGCTGCGCCCTTTGAACGTATTATGCTCACGGCAGCCCCAGATGAATTTCCGCAAATGTTATTGGCTCAACTTAGCGATAATAATGGCGTGATGGTGCTGCCGTTCGGTCGTGAGGCGCAAGTTCAGGATCTACTTAAAATCACGAAAACACCGCAGGGAGTGACGCAAGAAGTCCTCGCATCGGTTAGATTCGTGCCGATGGTGAGCGATAGCTAGGCAATAATATTGCCTGTGGGTAACCTTGTGTATATCATTTGTATATGATGCATAATTATATTCTCTTTGTAAGCTCTATTGCCATGCTAACTGCTTGTACGCAGGAGCATCCAGCGGAGATTGTTTATAAAGGAAGTCAGCATTATGATATTCAGCAAGCGCAATCGCCGGCACCAACGGTTCCAGATGAAACCCCCGCGATGGTACTCACAAAGCGCCAGTCGCCAGACCGCATCTTCATGACCGATAACATGAGTGCAACGCCGGTCAAAACTGAAGAAGAGTTTCAACGTGTTGTTGAGAGTTTGAAAGTAGAAAGCGCAAAAGCCGAAACACCGATTACGATTGTTGCGATTCCGGTTGAAAAGCCAGTCGTTGAAACACAAGAGATTGCGGAATATGGAGCGCGTGGTTTGCATGGGGTGAAACCGATGGCTAAACCGCAGGCGCCGCAATGGTTTGCGCAGCGTGCTGACGACAGTGCGAATGTGACGAAAGGCTTTGTTTGGCCTATTCGAGGTAAAATACTTTCGACCTTTGGTGAGAAAAATAGCGGCACCTTTAATGACGGCATCAATATTGCGGCCCCTGAAGGCAAGCCTATTCATGCCTCTGCTGATGGCGAAGTGGTCTATGCAGGCAACGAATTGGCCGGATATGGCAATATGCTAATTGTTCGCCATAATAATGGTTGGATAAGTGCTTACGCGCATACGCAAAAAATGAATGTCGGGTTGGGAAGCCTTGTTTCGCAAGGGCAAGCGATTGCTGAAGTCGGTAAAACAGGCGATGTATCTGTTTCTCAATTACATTTTGGGCTTCGTAAAGATAAGAAAGCTGTTAATCCGATGGACTTTTTAACGGATGCCATTGCGGCAAATTACTAAACTTGTCATTTAACAGTAATAGAAGTTTGCTATACTAACATTATGGATGGATTTGGTATAGGCGCCACCATGATGGATTGGCATAGTTTCGACGATGCTGATTTCGAAGAGTTTAGCGCAGAGTATTTTCGTATAAACCAAGAGCTAATGGCTGCTGGGCTTGATATCCACATGCTTTCGCCGATGGATCGCGCGCGTGTTTCAGCGGCTTTATGGTCAGATAATGATCTGTTCGAAGAAGCCGGTGCGATGATCTCAATGTTTCGCCAAAGTTATGGAATGCTCGATGCGATGTATTCGGAGCATGATGAACACGCTCATAAAGTGGGTGCGGTTGATGAGCATCTCAAAGAGGCAGAGAAAGCGCTGAAAGAGTTGCGAGAGTCATGGAAGACGCGCCCGAAAGAGCAGCGGGACTTTGTTCAACATGATTGGAATACGCGGAGTAAGAATATTACAGGCTATTTTTTCGAGAGTGACGATTTGCGTCTGAATGGCGCTTCGCAAATCGTGCAAGATAATGCGTTGATACATTTTATGGAGATGACGCCGCAAGGGCAATTGCCTAATGCGCAATATCATCTTGGGCGGATGCATTTAATTGAGCAAAGTCATCATGAGCGCTTAGTAACAGGTGAGCTAAAGGATAGCCTAGCTGGCATTATGGCGGGCTTTGGTGGTTCTATGCAGGCTATCGACCTAGTTCAGGAAACATCCGCGCTGGATAAAGAACCAGGTTTTTGGGTTAAGAGAGTCGAAGCGGAGCGTGCGGAGGCTAAGTCGACGCAGCAAGAAACGCAAGGAACGAACCCGATTGATGTTGATAATTGGGTGGATCATATTGAAGAGCAAGCTCGTCGTGCGGCGTTATTGGAAGAAGAAGTGCAAGCAAACTAGGTTGAGCTTAAGCGCGTTTACCGACACATTGATATTCAAAGCCCGCTTGCTGCATCTCTTTGGGATCACAAATATTTCGTAAGTCGAGAATGACAGGTTTTGTCAGGGCTGTTTTTAGTTTTTCTAAATCGAGCGAGCGGAAGATATTCCATTCGGTAAGAATGGTGAGTGCGTCGGCACCGGTTGCTGCATCATAGCTATTTTCACACCATTCAATATTGGCACCAGCAAAATGCTTTTTACCTTCTTCCATTCCTTTAGGATCGTAAACGCGGAGTTTTGCGCCTGCATCGAGCAATAGTTGCATAATGGTAAGGGAAGGGCTCTCGCGAATATCATCGGTATTTTGTTTGAAGGTGATGCCGAGGACGCCGATCGTCGCATTTTCAGGAGCTGCGGCGAGAATACGTTTGGCCATACTCTCTTTGCGCAAGTCATTTGCCTCAATCGTACTCTCTAGAATGCGGAACGGGACACCTAAGTCATTGGCGATATGCTGCAATGCACGAGTATCTTTAGGGAAGCATGAGCCGCCAATACCGGGGCCGGGGTTGAGGAATTTGCTTCCGATACGTTCATCTAGCCCCATGATGTGAGCAACTTGGCGGATATCTGCGCCGGTATGTTCGCAAAGATCAGCCATTTCATTAATGAAGGCGACTTTGGTGGCGAGAAATGCGTTTGCGGCATATTTGCTCATCTCCGCGGTTTCGAGATCGCAAATGATCAGTGTGATTTTATCCAAGGTGAGAGGATGGTAGAGGCGGCGTAACTTGGCCGTTGCCGCATCATCTTCAACACCGACTACGACGCGCTCTGGGTGCATGAAGTCAGTTACTGCTGACCCTTCACGTAAGAATTCAGGGTTGGATGCGATGGCGTTATCGCCAATGAACGTTTTGATTTTGCGGTTGATGCCAACTGGGACGGTTGATTTTGTGACCACGACAGCCTCTTTGGTCAAATGCGGCGCAATCTGTTCTGCCGCGGCGAAAATATACTGCATATCAGCTTCGCCTGTCTCGGGGTGAGGGGGGGTTCCTACCGCTAAGAATACGATTTCTGCATCGGCGACACCGGCAGGGCTATCAGAGGTGAAAGTAAGGCGACCAGCGTCGCTATTTTGCTGCATGAGGCGGCTTAGTCCTGGTTCGAAAATTATAGGGTCGCCAGATTTTAGGCGTTCCACCTTACTTTCATCCATATCAATACAGGTCACGTGATGTCCGTATTCTGAAAGACAAACTCCTGTGACAAGACCGACATAGCCGGTTCCGATAACTGCAACTTTCATCTATTATGCCGCCTGTGTTTTGGAGCTGTAACGATTGAGGACTTCCTGCAAACTGTCGCGCATGTCGTCGCGCTCAAGTGCGAAGGCGATGTTTGCTTCTAGGAAGCCAACCTTGCTGCCGCAGTCGTAACGAGTGCCTTCAAAGCGATAGCCGTTGAAAGGAGTGTCTGGAATCATAGACGCCATCGCATCTGTCAGTTGGATTTCTCCACCAGAACCAATTTCGTGATTGCCGAGTTTATCAAAGATCTTTGGATCCAAAATATAACGCCCTATAATAGAGAGGGTGGAAGGCGCATCTTCCGGTTTTGGCTTCTCAACCAAACCGCGCGCTTTGACTAAACGGCCATTTTCTTCAGCAATATCGAGGATACCGTAACTTGCGGTTTTCTCTCTCGGCACATCCATCACGGCTGTCATGTTGCCGCCTTCATACGCATCTAGCATTTGTTTGAGACAAGGAGTGTCCGCCTGCACCATATCATCGGCGAGGATCACGGCGAAAGGCTCGTCTTTAATTAAGTGGCGTGCACACCATACGGCGTGGCCGAGGCCGAGCGGCTCTTGCTGGCGAGTGAAGAAGATATTGCCCGGATTAGGCAGCCAATCGCGTGTTAGGCCAAGCTCCGCGGCTTTCCCTTTAGAATGCAGTAATGTTTCCAGCTCGTAAGAGTGATCGAAATGATTGTCGATCGCGTTTTTATTGCGGCCTGTGACGAAAATAAATTGCTCAATCCCAGCGGCTTTTGCTTCTTCATAAGCGTAGTGTACGATGGGCTTATCAACCACCGGAAGCATCTCTTTAGGCATTGATTTGGTGGCGGGTAGGAAGCGTGTTCCCATGCCCCCGACGGGGAAGACTGCGGTGCGTACTTTTTGTGTCATAACGCAAGAACTATAGCTTTGCGCAATAGCCAATGCTAGTGATAATACGATTTTGATGCAAATTCGCTTGACTTGATGCCGCTCATGCGTAGATTTCGCCTCTAAATTTACCCTTTATAGGACTGTACCATGGCTAAAAAGAATATCGTTCTGATCAAACTAGAAAGCACCGCAAACACGGGTTATTTCTACGTGAAGAAGAAAAACCCTAAGAATCACACTGAGAAGTTCAGCTTCCGTAAATACGATCCAGTCGTACGTAAGCATGTGATTTTCAAAGAAACTAAGCTGAAATCATAGCACCAGATGCTTGATTTTATCTCATCAGCGCAGGCCCAAGAAGCTGCTAGTGCTGCCGCGGCGGAACCTTCGCTTATCAGTGGTATTTTACCGCTCGTTTTGATGCTTGCAGTGGTCTATTTTCTGTTGATTCGTCCGCAACAAAAGAAGCTTAGTGAGCATAAAAAGACGGTAGCTGCCCTGCGCAAAGGCGATAAAGTTGTGACGTCGGGTGGTATTTTTGGCACGATTGTCAAAGTGGATGAAGAATCCGCCCAAGTCGAAATTGCGAAAGATACGAAAATCAAACTCGATAAAAACAGTGTATCCGTGGTGCTTACGCGCTCCGAACCTGCTGACTCTAAGAAGAAATAATGCTGGAATTTCCAGGATGGAAAATAGGGTTGGTCTTAGTGATTTGCCTTTATTCTCTATTTTTAGCGCTCCCTAATTTTACGGGCGGCGGTGATGCAGAAAGCTTTTTGCCATCGCGCACCGTGAATCTAGGTTTGGATTTACGGGGTGGTTCACACCTCCTATTGCAGATTGATACGGATCATTACATGCGCGAGCAGCGTGAAAACTTGTCCGATGATATTCGCCGTGCGTTGCGGAAAGAAAAACTCACTTACAGTGGCTTGCGTCTAAAGAGTGGTTCGGTTAATTTTACGAGCTCGGCTGATTCAAGCACCGTTCGCTCTGCCGTAGGTGCCATTGATCCACGTTTGGAGATTGATTCAGGCGACGAAGATAATAGCTATACAGTTGAGTTTAGTGATGCGGCGCTGAGTGCGATTAAGCAAGAGTTGCTTGAGCAATCGATTCAAATCGTGACACGTCGTGTTGATGAGACCGGCACGCGTGAGCCGGTGATTCAACGCCAAGGTGATGACCGTATTCTTTTGCAAGTCCCGGGGTTAGATAACCCTGAGGAGTTAAAACGTATTTTGGGTAAAACCGCGAAAATGACCTTCCACATGGTGGATATGGATACCGACGCGCTTTCAGGCAATGTGCCTCCGGGAACACGCTTGATGCCATCGGATGATTCTAGCGAAGTGTACAGTGATGGAAGTCCGCTCCGTTATGCGATTAAAACACGAGTGATGCTCAGCGGTGATTTACTGACAGGTGCTAGTGCGACTTACGATCAAGGGCAACCGGTTGTGTCGTTTAAGTTCAATAATAAAGGCGCTCGCAAGTTTGGTAAAATTACGCAAGAAAATGTGGGCAAATTATTTGCGATTGTTTTGGACGGTAAGGTTATTACTGCGCCGCGTATCAATAGCCCAATTTTGGCTGGTAGCGGAATTATTACAGGGAACTTCACGGTCGAGTCCGCGAATGAACTTGCTCTACTATTGCGCGCCGGTGCATTGCCAGCTCCCTTGGAAGTGATTGAAGAGCGTAGCGTCGGCCCAAGTCTCGGTGCAGATTCGATTGCAGCCGGTAAAAAAGCTGCCTTGCTTGCGATGCTCCTTATTCTTGTGGTGATGCCGATCATGTATGGCCGTTTTGGTTTATTCGCTTCGGTCTCGCTCTTGATGAATATGATTCTGATTCTGGGTGGTTTGTCGCTCTTACAAGCAACACTGACGCTGCCAGGTATTGCAGGTATTGTACTTACCTTTGGTATGGCGGTTGATGCGAATGTGCTTATCTTTGAACGAATCCGTGAAGAGCTAGCCATTGGTAAAACCACGCGTGCAGCGGTTGAACATGGTTTTCAAAGTGCATTTGGCACGATTGTGGATGCGAATATCACGACGCTCATTGCCGCAGTTTTACTCTTCTATTTTGGTAGTGGAACGGTCAAAGGCTTTGCGGTTACGCTTTCTATCGGGATTATCTCTTCGATGTTCTCAGCGATTTTGTTGACACGCATGATGGTTTATCTATGGATGAACAAGGCGCGCCCTAAAACCATTCGCATTTAATGGATATTACGCCACAGCTTGCCGAAGGTGCGCAGCGTATTACTGCTTATGGTGCGGGTGTGATAAAGGTCAATCAAGAGAGTTTCGACACCCCCCTTATTATTCACCCTGATCGTGTGGTCGTATGGGATAACCCGGCTATTGATGAAGCGGGTATTGACGCCTTACTAGGGCAGCAGTTGGGTAGTTTAGAGATTTTGCTTATCGGCGCCGGCGAGCAGAGTGAGTTTTTGCCTCCTGCCTTACGCATGAAAATACGCGAGGCGACAGGCGCCGGCGTAGAGGTGATGGATACCGGTGCGGCGTGTCGTACGTACAATGTGTTATTGGCTGAAGGTCGCCTTGTAGCGGCAGCGGTGATGCCAGTTTAGCCAGCCATAAAGGTTTCGGGTAGCCACTGAATGCTGGCGAAATTATGGCACTCTTTACAATGCGCGTGCCATTCTTTGGGCTTGGCGCCGCAATGGGTGCATTGCCAGTTAGCGTCTGGTGAGGCGGTAATCGCCTTATCGAGCCAGCGGCGCTCTTCCACCTCATCGCCATAGCCTTTCTTGTAAAGCTTGGCCATTAGGCGACATAGGGCAACGGTTTGCTGCTTGCTGAGGCCAATCTTTAGATAATTTTTCGCACTATCCCATTGTTCAGCCTGCATTGCGGCTTCTGCAAGGAGTATTTGTGATTCCAGAGCATCAGGGTTTTGCTTGGCCAGCTCTCTAGCTTTCTTCGCCTGCTTCTCGACTGGAAGTTCAGTGTAGAGTTCTGCGTGAGCCTGTGCGACGCTTTGGTGCGGCGTGTGTTTCCAGCTGCTGCGTAGAATCTTTGCGGCGTGCGATGGTTTGCCGATTTGACGTAATAGTTCAGCATATTGGATCGCGGCTGGTTGCAAGGAAGCATCCATTGAAGTCGCTTTTTTGAGCATTTCCATCGCGCCTTGACGGTTTTTCTCTTCCAGCATGGTGGTGGCTTGTTGCATGGCGATAGTTGCGGAGGCGCGTTTATACTCATCGTCGTTCAAGTGGCTCTGCGTGTAAGCTTGTTTAACAATCTTCATCGCCTCCTGCCAGCGACGGTGATAGGAGAATATATCAATCGCGAGCTTCTGCGTGCTGGCTTGGTTGGGTGCTTCTTTGAGCAAGTCATCCGTATAAGTCAGGGCGAGATCCATATCGCCTTGGGCGCGCGCTTGTTCGGCTAGGCCACGTAGGGCGAGAGGTTTGGTAGGCGTAAAATGCTGTAACTGCACGAATTGCTGATGGGCGAGGGTGCTATCTTTTTGATGGCCTGCGAGTTGCAGTTGCAAGAGGCGTGGTAGTGGCGAACCGGGTAAAAACCTACGCGCTTTGTTTAGGTGTTTCTGAGATTTATCCGTATCATTCTCACTGGCGGCAATCATGGCTTGGGTGATATGATCGAGGCCTTTGCCGCTCAGTAGGCGTTCGCGTTCTTTGCGTAATTCGCTCGGTAGATGCAACAGCGTATTAAGCCAATGCATTATCAGCCACATGATCGCTGCTATGAAAAGAAGGGCGATTAATAAGAATGCGACAGAGCCTTCAATTTGCCATCCCATCCAGTTAAGGTTGAACACACCAGCATTATCGGCCATCCAGCTAGCGCTAAAGGCGACAGCAACCACGATTAGGAGGAGGATAATCTTACGCATTGGTCTTACTGGCTCGCTTCAAGAGAGTTTGCGAGTTGAAGCTGAACTACATCCAGCCACTCAGGGAGTTGGTAATATTTACGCGCTTGTGGCAGCCATGTTTTGAATGCATCGCTTTCAAGTTTGAGCAGCTCAGTGTAAGCGGTTTTGATATTGCCTTTGGTAAGGGCGGTTTCGGCTGTTGTGATGAGTGCATCATCGAGACTGCCTGAGCCATCGGTGCGGCGCACACGGACGAAAGAGCTTAAGTTCTGTTTCAGTTGGCCCATGAAGGAGGCATCTTCAGCCTTGCCTGATTGCATGTAGTTACTTACGGCTATTTCAAAGCTATCCTGTAACTGGCTTAAAGTGGGACGACCTGTCGGTGCGACTTGTTCTAACTTGCCGATCGTATCTTCGATAGGAGCGCTATCATCTAACAAGGCGATCACGCGCTGTAGCGAGTCTTGGAATGGCTGGCCGCCCAACGCTTTTGCTTGCAGGTTCTGGAAAGCGACTAGGCCGCGAATATCTAGCGGTACGGCGGGAGTGTTAGGCTTATTAGTGAGCGCGGTTGTCAGAGAATGCGTCTCTTGTAACTTTGCCTCAAGCGTGGAGATACGTGCCATTGATTCGGCAAGTTTCGTTTGCGTTGAGCGGAGAACCTCGGTCATTTCTGCATTATCGCTAACCACGGTTTGTGGGGCATTTGTCATCAATTCGTTCATTTGTGCAGCAAGTTGAGTTTGCGCGGCTTTGAGTGATGCGAATTTTTTGGAATTGGCTGTGTCTAAAGATGGCATTTCCGCCATCGCGGGGATTGGCACAAAGCCGTGCGGAGGCGTAAGAGATGTGGTTTTTATTTCCGGTAGTGCAAGATAGTGATGCAGGTACGGAAGCAACGTATCGCGAAAGGCAAAGGCTCCGCTGAGTACTGCTGCAAGAGTGAGAAGGCTTAGGAACACAGCACCGAAAGGTGAGACGCTTGTGCGTACTGTTTGAGGCGTTTCGTCCTCTGTGTTTTTTTCTTCGGCGGGGGAGATTTTTTTTGTATCGCTCATAGCCTATTGTTATAAGCGTTATTGTTCGGGTGACCAGTGTTTTATCATCTCTAAGAGTGCGTTTTCGGTTGGCTCCTCAGGAATGCGTGCCTGTGCCTGCATCTCGTTAGGTAATGCTTGGGCGATACGTTGACTCAGGCAAAAAAGTGGCTTTGTGCTAAGAGGAAGCTTAGCTGCGATGCGCGCTGAAAGTACGATCAGCCCATCATGCTCGGCGAGGGGCGGAGGCGGTGCGACATGATCAGCCGTATAACAAATATATGATGGGATATCTAGCTCTTGCGAAACGTCGCGCCCTCTCAGATACAAGGTGCCAGTTGGTAGCTTATCTTTTAAGTAACTAATATTAGTGGCGATTTGCTCAATGTGATGGCCTTTTTCCATCGCGAGATTAGCGGTTTGTTGTCCCACAATATAGAGAGGAGTGCCAATGTGATGTTCTGCAGCACGTAATGCATAACGGCTTGAGATAAGGATGGCGGTTGGAGGCTCTATCCCAGCGGTGTCATCAAAGTAGGTTATCTTAAGTAGAGGCATCAGCAGAGCCTTATGCCCAACTGCTTCTATCTTCGGTGCGAGCGTTTGTGAAACATCACGCGTTGAGGTTAAGAGCAGCGTTGCCATAGTTCCTCTGCTTTCGGGAGGAGCACGCTGCCGCAGGCTTCGCCCAGTTGAGCTGCTTGTGCTATTGCGCCCGTCTGAGCTGCCTTATAATGCGTTTTTCCGTCGGCTGAGAGAATCTGTGCGGTGATAGATAGAGAATCTCCCGATAACGTCGCATGAGCGGCAAGGGGAGTGTGGCAATCGCCTTCTACAGCCTTTAATACGGCGCGCTCGGCCAATGTTTGTTGCCAGCTGGGGAGGTGGTTGATCTTCTTGATCCATTGGCGTGTTTCAGTATCGTCGCTGCGGCATTGTAATGCGATAATGCCTTGGCCAATAGCGGGCAGGACATCTAGCGCGAGTGAATGCTGCGGGGTTATGCTCAAGCGCTCCAATCCTGCAGCGGCGAGAATTGTCGCATCGACTTCGCCACGCTCTACTTTTACGAGCCGGCTGGGGACATTGCCACGGAAGTTCACAATAGTGAGGTCAGGGCGAAGCACTAATAGTTGTGCTGCCCGTCGTGGAGAGCTGGTGCCGATGGTTGCACCTTGTGGGAGGTCATCTAAGGAGGTGAGCGGTTGATGGCTTATGAGGAGATCGGTTGGATTGGCGCGCGGCAGGACTCCGGCGATCATCAAGCCCTCCGGCATGGTTACGGGCATATCTTTGAGTGAATGCATGGCGATCTGTGCGTTGCCATTGAGGAGGGCTTGCTCAATCTCTTTAGTAAAGAGGCCTTTGCCGCCAATGGCGAGTAGTTCGCGTTCTTTGTCTGCATCGCCTGTTGTCATAAGGGGGAGTAAATCGACATCCGTAGCGCCCACTTGCATAAGGGCGGCTTTAATCATTTCGGACTGAATCAGCGCGAGTTTACTTTTACGAGTAGCGATAGTTAGCATGATGATTGTCTAGGCGTTACGAATAGGATAAGCAAGAGCCATGAAGATTCTAGGCATAGAAAGTAGCTGCGACGATACCGCAGCGGCAGTGATTACAAGTGATAAAGAGATTCTCTCCAGCGCTGTTTGGTCGCAGTTAAAGGAGCATGCCGCTTTTGGGGGCGTCGTGCCAGAGATTGCTGCACGCAGCCATGTGGCTGTGATGGATGAAGTGATAGAGGTGGCGCTTAAAGAGGCGGATACCACGTTAGACGAAATTGATCTTATCTCCGTGACTGGGGGGCCTGGGCTTATTGGCGGTGTGATGGTCGGCGCGATGACGGCGAAAGCTCTCGCGCTTGCTTCAGGTAAGCCGTTGGTGGCGGTGAACCATCTGACAGGGCATGCGTTGACGGTGCGCCTTACAGAAGAAGTTGAATATCCGTATCTATTGCTTTTAATCTCTGGCGGGCATTGTCAGTGGCTCGCGGTGGAGGGTGTTGATAGGTTCCGCCTGCTAGGCGCGACCTTAGATGATGCGCTGGGCGAAGCATTTGATAAAACGGCGAAGATGCTTGGTCTTGGTTATCCAGGTGGGCCAGCGGTGGAGATTCTAGCTGAGAAAGGCGATGCTTATCGTTTCGATCTGCCTGTGCCGCTGAAGGGGAAGCCTAACTGTAATTTCTCCTTCTCGGGTCTTAAGACGGCGGTGCGCGAAGTTATCCTCAAGGCGCCGCCTTTCTCAGAACAAGATAAAGCTGACCTCTGTGCCTCGTTCCAGCGAGTGGTAAGTGAATGTATTGCCGATAGACTCAAGCGCGCGATTAAGCTGTATGATGATGCGCCGCGTCTAGTGGTTGCGGGGGGGGTGGCGGCGAATAAGGCGCTTCGTGCGAGCATTGAAGCGGTGGCTGCAGAGCATGGTTATAGCCTGCATGTGCCGCCGATACATCTTTGTACGGATAACGCGGCGATGATCGCATGGGCCGGATATGAGCATTATTGTGTTCATGGTGCCACAGCGTTGGGTTTTGAGCCGCGCGCGCGATGGCCTTTAGTTGATAAAGCTTAACAAATTCCTAACAGCGCGGTATCTCTTTAATCTAATTTCAGTGAAACAGAATTATCAAGCATTTGATATAAATTGTTTATTTTTGTTGTTGTAACACGATTGTCATGTTATACTACATTAACGAATAGTAGATAAGCGGGAGAGTAATTATGACATTAGTATCAGCAGTAAAAAAAGAAACCGGTGGTATCCTTTCAAAACTAGGTTTGCGCACGGACGATGTGATGATGGCTAATTTCCGTATCCATGGTGCGGCCATGGGCTTTCACGATATGCAAGATTACCAGGCTTATGCGTCACGTATTTACCGTGAAGCAATGAAAAACCCTGAAGGCTTTACGGTCGTTGATCTGCCGAAAAGCAAGAAAGCGATTGATTTTCAAGGAAGAATTCGCGGTGTTTACACCGAATTTGGTGAGCCTCTAGCATTTTTCCGTCCTGAGCCTAAAGCGATGGGTTTTGATAGTCCAGAGCAAGAATTCAAAGAGTTTATGGATTCTATCCGTTCTCTTGCTTAGGCTTTTCTATACTCGCAGTGACTGCGGGATAAAATCTGTATTTTATAAATTCTCGTTGGGCTGCTTCGCTTTGTAAGAAGCTTTGAAACTCACGTGCAGGTTCCATGCTTTCCCCAGGAATGACGGCTGAGGTGAAGATCGCTTCATCGTGCCATTTAGCAGGGATCGTATGAACAATGTGATCTGCGCTATTGAGTAAGGCGTCAGGCTCAAACATGACGGCGAAAGCCGCGTTTTCTGTTTTGCTGAGCAAATTCAACATCGATTCTGTATCGGGCATTTCTGCAATGGAGCGATTGGCTTTTTGTGAATAGCTAATGGCCTGTTTTGCATAAAAACCTTCCGCAGTGGCGGCAGGGCTGGCAATAGCGATGAATGCAGCAGGCTCTTTTAGGAGTAACTCGACATCATCACGATGATTGAGTTTATCTTTATCGCCCGTGTAAATGAGCGATAGGTTAGCTCTCACTAAAGGTTTTAGCGAGCTAACATCGAATAACCCGCGCTGTTTTAAGTGTTCAAGCGATTTTGGATGGGCTGAAATGAATAAATCAGCGGCTTCCCCCTCCTGAATCTCTACCGTTTGTTCAAAACTCGGCGCGTAGCCGACCGTAATGGTGATATTATGTTCGCGGCTATATTGACTCGCCAACTTTGACAGGGGAACGGCAAGGGCTCTATCAGCCAAAACAGTGATATTTGTCAGTTCAATATCGGTTAATTGCGCCGTTCCGGTAAACGGTAGCGTTGCAATTAGAAGTGGGAACATGTAACGAAGCATTCATTATGCTTACAATCCAGAACATCGAGCGTCAATCGGGTGGCGTGTATTTATTTAGTGAATTTGGAATCACGCTCCTACCGGGCAGCTTATTGCGCATCGAAGGCGCGAATGGCAGTGGTAAGACGTGGCTGCTAGAGATGATCGCCGGCAAGGTTCCCGTTGAAACAGATTGTATCCTTTTTGCCCAAGAGGAAACACGTGGCGATAGTGAGTTTTTTAATGAAGTCATTTACCTACCACAGCGTAGTGATGCTTCGCTGAAGCCAAAATTGACCGTGCGTAAGCAGGTAGAGCGCCTCGCACATAAAGGTTCAAATGAGCTGATTGATGCGGCGTTGAATTATTTTGGCCTCAATGCTTTGGCGAATGAGAAAGTTGCTGCGCTCACATACGGTCAGCAGCAGCGGGTGTATCTAACGCCGCTTATCACGCAGCCATCGCTGATTTGGCTGCTAGATCGCCCGATGATGGGGCTGGATATGACGGCACGTAAGGCAGTGGATACGCTGATTGCAGGGCGTTGCCAGCAAAATGGCATCGTAATTTATACGCATGAAGGCGATAGCTTGCTTAACCCACATGGCTTGATTCAAATGGATGAATACCTAACGGCCTAAGCGTAAAGCTCTCTTGCGCGCGCTCGAAAGGCAGAAACCATCTTCTCTGATGCTTTGCTGAATAACCCACCAATCATGCCCTCGAGTAATTTACTTTTAAATTGAAAATCTAACTCCAACTCAATCTGACAGCCCTCAGCTTTTTCGATAAAGCGCCAGTCATTAATCAGATGATGAAACGGGCCATCGACCATTTCGGCTTTGATAGTATCGTTAGGGGCGAGAGTAACGCGCGAGCTATAACGTTCAGTGAGCCCCTTAAAGCCGATAATAAGTTCAACTAAAAAGACGGTATCTGATTCTTTTTTAAGAATTCGCGCGCCTTTGCACCACGGTAAAAACTGAGGGTAACTTGCAACATCGGCCACTAAATCGAAGATTTGCTGGGCCGAGTAGCGTGTGATCTCAGAATGTTTTAAGGTTGGCATCGGAACCACTTGTAGCGTTGATTCTTAGAGATGTAAATAAGTCCTAATTTAGAACACGTGTGAGTTTTATCTTTTGTGTTTTTTAATGAAAGATTAACCTCGTCCCCGTATCCTAAGTGTAAATACGGGGAGAATAACAATGCAAATTATCAAACATTTGAAAAATCGTCACCTTGAGGCATTGAAAGCTGCCGTTCGCATCCATACGTTGACAGCGACCGATGATAGCTGCATTTATGGCCGAAATTCATGGAAAAACTACTGCCAGAGTGTTGAAGAAGGCGAGATGCATGATGAGCTTATGCGCCGTTACCATTTAGCAGAGCATGCGGCAAAACAAGCGCACTTGAATGAAGAGGAGTCATTGCAACTCGCACTCGATATCTGTTTAGAAACCGGTATTAGCCACTCCGAATTTGAACTTGCTCGCGAATATAACCGCGCCGTGCGAGCCGCTGATGAGAGTTTGCTTCATTAGTATAACTTGCTGAAATATAATAAATAATTAAAGGCTCTCCTTGTTGGGGTGCCTTTTTTGCGGAGTTCATAAAATTGTCATATTGCTGGGCTATACTAAGAGGGTATTTTTATTGTTTTTACTTTTTAAATTTTGTGACGAGTGAATGATTCTGGCTTTTATAGCCCACCTGATTTGTAACCAATTTTTTTGGGGCTGACACCTAATAATATTCTTTGAGCAACTTTTTCAGGTCTGCCAGTAAGTCACTTGGTGTGCCCATATTAAACCTCCACTCACATTCTTTCAAGAACAGATTAAAATGC